>JBIKUN010000027.1:0-36124 GCA_044347565.1 Vicinamibacterales bacterium
CGGCGGGGGCGGTGGGGCCGCCACGAACGCCATCATCGACGGGGGGGTCGGCAGGATATCGGCTGCCATCAGCGGGACGATCACGATAGCCCCGACGAGCGCCACTTCCGCGAGCATCGTCAAGGCGACGGTGTATCCCGACTTGTTGCCCATCTTGATCGATGGGTCGACCACATCACCAAACAGGTCGCGTGGCACTGACTGTCCTCCTACCTAGCGCGCTGCGTCAGCGCAGCGCATTGTCGCAAGGCGGCGATTATATCGGTGAGATTTTTTGCGTGTCAACGACAGGCTACCGGGCCTTGCGAGGCTGGCGGACCGCCGTTGAGAATCACCGTACCCTGCTTTGACACCGGTTCCGGGAAAGTGACACCAACGGCTGGCGGCTCGCCCGAAGTTCCGCATTTCGCGAGCCACCCGGTCAACTGGGAAGCATCGAAACCCGGGGCATTCTAGCCGTGCCCCGAAGCCCCGTCAATGCACAACGGCGCGATCTCGACGTTAATTCTTCGCGAGACATCCGGAGAAAAGAAAAACGGCGCGACGCCCGCGGGTTCCGCGGATCGTCGCGCCGTATCCAGACTTCGGTCAGGCCTCAGCCTTCGATGCGCATGCCGTAGAACGAGCGATAGACGAAATACATGCTCACCACGAAGAACACCGCGGCGAGCGCGTTCGTGAGGCCCGCACCACTCTGCGCGGTGAGGTAGACGCCCAGCTCGACGGCCAGCAGGCCGAAGAGCGTCGTGAACTTGATGACCGGGTTCATGGCCACCGAGGAGGTGTCCTTGAAGGGGTCGCCCACGGTGTCGCCGACGACCGAGGCGTCATGCAGTGGCGTGCCCTTCATCTTCAGCTCGGTCTCGACGATCTTCTTCGCGTTGTCCCAGGCGCCACCGGCGTTGGCCATGAAGATCGCCTGGTAGAGCCCGAAGATCGCGATCGAGATCAGGTAGCCGATGAAGAAGAACGGCTCCACGAACGCGAAGGCCAGGGTCGAGAAGAACACGCCGAGGAAGATGTTGAACATGCCCATCTGCGCGTACTTCGTGCAGATCTCAACGACCTTCTTGCTGTCTTCGACGGAGGCCTTCTCGGCACCGTCGAGCTTGATGTTCGCCTTGATGAACTCGACCGCGCGGTAGGCGCCGGTGGTCACCGCCTGCATCGACGCGCCCGTGAACCAGTAGATCACGGCGCCGCCGGTGATGAGGCCGAGCAGGAAGGGCGGATGGAGGATCGACAGTTTGGCGATGGCCGACTGGTCGTCCAGGCCCTGGGTGAGCGCCATGATGATCGCGAAGATCATCGTGGTGGCGCCGACGACGGCCGTGCCGATGAGCACGGGCTTCGCGGTGGCCTTGAAGGTGTTGCCGGCGCCGTCGTTTTCCTCGAGCAGTTCCTTGGCCACGGTGAAGTTCACCGGGAAGCCGTAGGTCTTCTCGATTTCCTTCTCGATGCCGGGAATGCCCTCGATGAGCGACAGCTCGTAGACCGACTGCGCGTTGTCGGTGACCGGGCCGTAGGAGTCGACGGCGATGGTGACCGGGCCCATGCCGAGGAAGCCGAAGGCCACGAGGCCGAACGAGAACACGGCGGGCGCCAGCATCAGGTCGCCGAGGCCCATCATCGAGAAGTAGTAGGCGATGCCCATCAGGCCCATGATGGTCAGGCCCAGCCAGTAGCCGCTGAAGTTGCCGGCGACGAGGCCCGAGAGGATGTTCAGCGACGCACCGCCTTCGCGCGACGAGGTCACGACCTCACGCACGTGGCCCGAGTGCACCGAGGTGAACACCTTGACGAACTCGGGGATGATGGCGCCGGCGAGCGTGCCGCAGGTGATGACCGTCGAGAGCTGCCACCACAGCGCGGTGTTGCCGCCGAGGCTTGGAATGAGCATCGCCGAGAGCACGTAGGTCAGGATGACCGACACGATCGAGGTCATCCACACCAGCCAGGTGAGCGGCGCCTCGAAGTCCATCTTCGACTGGCCGGCGTACTTGGCCTTCTGGAGGGCGTTGTTCACGAGGTAGGAGCCGGCCGAGGCCAGCACCATCATCACGCGCATCATGAAGATCCACACGAGCAGCTGCACCTGCACGACCGGGTCCTTCACGGCCAGCATGATGAACGAGATGAGCGCCACGCCGGTGACGCCGTAGGTCTCGAAGCCGTCGGCCGTCGGGCCCACCGAGTCGCCGGCGTTGTCGCCGGTGCAGTCGGCGATGACGCCGGGGTTGCGGGCATCGTCTTCCTTGATCTTGAAGACGACCTTCATGAGGTCGCTGCCGATATCGGCGATCTTCGTGAAGATGCCGCCGGCGATACGCAGCGCCGCGGCGCCGAGCGACTCGCCGATGGCGAAGCCGAGGAAGCAGACACCGGCGTATTCACCGGGAATGAAGAGCAGGATGGCGAGCATGAAGAGCAGCTCGACCGAGATGAGCATCATGCCGACGCTCATGCCCGAACGCAGCGGGATGTCGCACACCGGAAAGGCGTGGCCGCGCAGGCTGGCAAAGGCGGTGCGCGAGTTGGCCAGCGTGTTGATGCGGATGCCGTACCAGGCCACGCCGTAGCTGCCGCCGATACCGATGAGGCTGAACAGGATGACGATGGCGATGCGCGAGGCCTCGAGACCCGTCAGCGCGAAGTAGGCCACCATCACGGTGCCGATGAACAGCTCGAGGATGAGCAGGAACTTGCCCTGCTGCACCAGATACGCCTTGCATGTCTCGTAGATGAGCTCGGAGACGTCGGACATCGACTTGTGCACCGGCAGGTTCTTGACGGCGTTGTACGTCCAGGCGCCGAAGAGCAGGCCGAGCACGCAGACCGCGAGTCCTGTCAGCAGGATGTTGTGGCCGGTCATGCCGAGAAAATCGCCCGTGTTCAGATCGGGCAGCTGGATGTTGACCTCACCGCCCGGGCGGTGCCCGCCGGCATGCGCGGCGTCCGCGGCCGGCTCCTGGGCTGCGGCGGCCAGGGCGACACCCGCCAGCGGGCCTGTCATCGCCGCGATCAGTGCCAGCGCCGCCAGCGCGGCCTGCCATCGTCCGTTCTTCATGATTCGCATCGCTGTCGTCATAACGTGTGCTCTCGGCTCCTCGCGACTTGCTGTTGCAGCGGATGATCCTACACTTGCCCGGGCCCGGGTCCGCTCCGAAGTTGAGGCGGCAAGGCCATGCCGCCGGTCAGGAAGATCCGGATCCCGTCCTCGACCGACAGGTCCGGGTACTGCACGCGACTGCTGGGAAAGGCGACGATGTCTCCCAGGTAGAGGTGATTGGTCGGGACGTAGACGGCCACAAAGGTCTCGTGGCCCTTGCCTTGGTCGAGGGTGAACTCGCGGGTCAGGAAGCCCAGAATCATGCCCCGCGACGGGTCATCCACGAGCACTACCCGCTTGAACCCGGCATCGTTGTCGGGCGAGAACGCCGCGAGGAGCTGCCGCACCGGGGCGTAGACGGTCTTGAGCACCGGCACCTTGAGCAGCCAGCCTTCTGCCTGCTGCAGCAGGCGCTTGCCGACGACGTTGGTGGCAATCGCCCCCACACCGAGCACGAGGGCGCCCATGATGAGCACGCCGAGGCCCGGCACGGTGCGGCCGATGACGCGGGTGGCGACCGGCGTCGCGAAGTCGTCGACGAAGCGGAACGCCCACACCAGGGCCGCGACGCTCACGATGAGCGGCACGGTGACGAAGAAGCCGGTGATGAAGCTGCGCCGGATCCAGGTCATCACAGCCAGCCGGCCCCGACGGCCGCGAGCAGGGCCGAGCCGGCGGCGATACGGTACCAGGCGAACGGGGCGAAGCCCGAGCGGCCCACGAAGCGCAGGAACGGCCGCACGACGAGCAACGCGGCAATGAAGGCGGTCACGAACCCGACCGAGATCTCGGTGACGCGATCGAACGAGAGGATGTGCCGCACCTCGAGCAGGTCGTGCGCGAAGGCGGCCGACATGACAGGCATCGACAGGAAGAACGAAAACTCGGCGGCCGTGGTGCGTTCGAGCCCCATCGCCATGCCGCCGACGATGGTCGCCCCCGAGCGCGAGACGCCGGGGACGAGCGCCAGCACCTGGCAGCAGCCCACACCGAACGCCCGCCCCACCGGCATCGTCTCGATGTCGCGGACGGTGGCGGCCGGCCGCAGGCGCTCGATGGCCAGCATCACGAGTCCGCCGGCCAGGAACGCCGCCCCGATGACGAGCGGGCTGTAGTAGAGCACGCGCTTCACGTAGCCCGAGAAGAGGGCCCCGGTCACGAGCGCCGGCAGGACGCCCGCCAGCACCAGCAGCGCGAACCGCCGCGCGCCGGGGTCGTGCGGCATCCCGGAGACCACCGCCCAGACCTTCTCGCGATACAGCCAGACCACGGCAAGGATGGCGCCGAGCTGGATCATGACGGTGAAGACACCGCCCGGGTCGTCGAACCCCAGGAAACGTTCCGCCAGCAGCAGATGGGCCGTCGAGGAGACCGGCAGGAACTCGGTCAGACCCTGAACGACGCCGAGCAGCGCGGCGGACAGCAGATTCACGAGGCGGCTACGAGCGGCGGGCCGTCGCGGCCTTGACCTTCACCGGCGCGCCCGCGGCCACGGTCGCCCCGGCGCCCGCGCCCTGGCGGTTGCCCAGAATGATGGCAATCGCCGCCGCGATGAACACGGTCGAGTAGGTGCCGCTGACGATGCCCACGAGCATGGTGAAGGCGAAGCCGTGCAGTACTTCCCCGCCGAAGAGGAACAGCGACAGCACCGACAGGAACGTCGTGCCGGCGGTGATGACGGTGCGGCCGAGCGTCTGGTTGACGGCGGTATTGACCACCTTCTCGAGCGGGTCGCGGCGCATGGTGCGCATGTTCTCGCGGACGCGGTCGAAGATGACGATGGTGTCGTTCACCGAGTAGCCGGTGATCGTGAGCAGCGCGGCAACGATGTTGAGCGACAGGTCGTAGCCGAAGAACGCGAGGAACGCCAGCGTGATGAGCACGTCGTGCAACGTCGCCACGATGGCGCCGATGGCGAAGGCCGGCCGGAAGCGCAGGGCGATGTAGATGGCGATACCGGCAATCGAAGCCAGCGTCGCGTAGATGCCCTTCAGCTGCAGTTCGCGGCCGATGACCGGGCCGACGATTTCCTGCGAGAGGATCTCGAAGGCCGGCAGCCCGGCGGCGGTCAGCGCGGCGACGACGGCGCGGGCGTCTTTCTCGAGGCTGGTGCCCTCCTCGGCGGCGAGCTGCGGCAGACGGATGAGCACGGCGTTGTCGGCCGCGTCCCCGTAGCTCTGGATCACCTTTTCGCCGGGCACCGACTCGAGCGCCTGGCGCACGCGGTCAACCTCGACCGGCTGTCCGAACTTGGCGACGACGATCGTGCCGCCGGTGAAGTCGATGCCGAGGGGCAGTCCGCCGCGCGCGATCATGAAGACGATGCCGGCCACGACCACGAGGGTCGAGGCGGCCAGCGCGTGCCAGCGCCACTGGATGAAGTCGTAGTTCGGTTTGTCGAAGATGGCCATGGCGTTAGATGCTGAGGGTCGCGGGCTGTTCGCGGCGCGAGAGGAACATTTCGAACATGGCGCGCGAGACGAACACGGCCGTGAAGACGTTCGAGAGGAGGCCGATGGTCAGCGTGGTGGCGAAACCGCGAATCGGGCCGGTGCCGAACTGGAAGAGGAACGCGGCGGCAATCAGCGAGGCCACGTGGGTATCGACGATGGTCCAGAAGACGCGGTCGAAGCCGGCGGCCACGGCCGCCCGGGCGTTCTTGCCGGCCGCCAGTTCTTCCTTGATGCGCTCGAAGATGAGCACGTTCGAGTCGACGCCCATGCCGATCGTCAGGATGAAGCCGGCGATGCCGGGCAGCGTCATCACCGCGCCCGCGTAGGCCATCAGGCCGAGCAGCATGACGAGGTTGACCGCGATGGAGATGAAGGCATTGAAACCGGCCAGCTTGTAGTAGACCAGCATGAAAAGCAGCACGAACACCAGGCCACCCGACGCCGCATACACCCCGGCGCGCACCGAGTCGGCACCGAGCGACGGACCGACCGTGCGTTCTTCGAGGTAGGTCAGCGAGGCCGGCAGGGCGCCGGAGCGCAGCACGAGGCCGAGATCGCCTGCCTCCTGCTGGGTGAAGTTGCCGGTGATGCGGCCTTCGGCGTCGATGCGCGACTGGATCATCGGGGCCGAGTAGACGCGTCCGTCGAGGACGATAGCGAGCTGGCGGTTGATGTTCGCCTGCGTGAAGTTGCCCATCTTCGTGGCCCCCTCGTTGTTCAACGAGAAGCTCACCGCGGGCCGGTTGTTCTCATCCAGGCTCGGCCGCGCGTTGCGCAGGTCGCGACCGGTCACCGCGGCCACGCGGCGCACTGCGTAGTAGCCGGTCGTTGGCGTGCCGCCGGCGGCCGTGTCCATGTTGCCGGGGAGAATCTGCATGTCAGGCGGCACGTTGTTGGCGAAGGCCTGCCGCGCCGACGCTTCATCCGCGAACGGTCCCTGCTCGACCAGCTTCAATTCGAGCAGGGCGGTCGATCGGATGATTTCCTTGGCGCGGTTGACGTCGGACACGCCCGGCAGCTGCACGAGGATTTGATCGGCTTCGCTGTGACGCGCCACGACCGGCTCGGCGACGCCGAGTTCGTTGACGCGCCGCTCGATGGTCTGCAGCGCCTGATTCACCGTCTCGTCGCGGAGCTGCGTGACGACGTTGGGCTTGAGGCGGAAGGCGTAGTCGGCGCCCGACTGCGAGCGGTCGTACATCAGGTCGATGTCGACGAGCGCCTGGCGGAACTGCGCGTCCTGCGCGGTGGGCACGCCGGCCACCCGGAACTCCGACGGGCTGCCCACCGTGATGCCGCCCACGCCGATGGCCTGCGTCCGCAGAGCCTCGCGGAGCCGGTCGGCCGAGGCTTCGGTTTCGACGCGCAGCGCGTCGTCGGTCTGCACGCGCATCACGAGGTGCACGCCGCCCTTGAGGTCCAGGCCGAGGCGGATCTTCTCGGCCGGCGGCGTGAAGGCGAAAATCGACAGGCCGACGACCACCACGATCGTCAGCAGTTTCCAACGCAGGTTCTTCGACATGATTGAGTTGTCGTCCGTCTTGCGCGCCGTTGGCCGCGGAGGAGCCGCGGCACGGCGGTCGCCCGGCCCGCATGACGCGCGGTCAGGCCTGGCCCCCGGCTCTGGCCGGAGGTGAATTATCCATTATGCGCCGTCTCGTGTGGTGCGCGAGTTGCGACTGCTGCAATCGCGGTCACTTCTGTGAAATGCCCTAGACGCCGACGGGCTCAGCCACCTTCCGGGCGACAAGTATATATAGAGGTGGGGACGCACCACCGCGACGGCGCCCAGGGCGGAGGCACCAGAAGACGAGCTAGCTGTTGCCGTCGCTGGCCACGGGCGGCTGGCCCTGATAGCCGGCAATGGCGCTCCGGGCCACTTCGACCCGCACGTTCGGCGCCACCTGCAGATGCACCGACTGCTCCTCGAGCTTGGCGACACTGCCGAACAGCCCGCCCGTCGTGACCACCTTGTCGCCCGCCTTCAGCCCGCCGAGGAACTCGTCGACCTTTTTCTGGCGGCGCTTCATCGGCAGCAGGATGACGAAGTAAAAGATCCCGAGCACGAGGGCGAACGGGATGAACTGCACGAGCGGGTTCGCGCCCCCACCGGGCGGCGCCGACATGGCGAGGACGACGTCGGGCTGGAAAGACAGCAGCGCGTTCATGAGGTGAAGGCTTTCAGACTGAGTTGCTGCAGGAAATCATGCTTGAAGGCGGCAAACGTGCCGAGCGAGATAGCCTGACGAATCCGCCGCATGGTGTCAAGGTAGAACGAGACGTTGTGCACGGTGTTGAGGATGCTGCCCGTCATCTCGCCGGCGGCGTAGAGGTGCCGCAGGTAGGCCCGCGAGAAATGGGTGCAGGTGTAGCAGCGGCATGACGGATCGGGCGGCAGGTCGTCCTCGGCGAAACGCGCGTTCTTGATGTTGAGCGGCCCCTGGCTCGTGAAGAGCTGGCCGTTGCGCGCGTTGCGGGTGGGCATCACGCAGTCGAAGAGATCGATGCCGCGGTCCACCGCCTCCACGATGTCGGCCGGCGTGCCGACGCCCATCAGATAGCGGGGCTTGTCGACTGGCAGGTGCGGCGCGACGCCGCCGACGACCTCGTACATGACGTCGTTCGGCTCGCCGACGCTCAGGCCACCGATGGCGTAGCCGGGAAAGCCGAGCGCGGCGAGCGACTCGGCGCTCTCGCGGCGCAGGTCCGCGTACACGCCGCCCTGCACGATGCCGAACTGCACCTGCCCGGGGTTCGTGGGCCGCAGCCCGTCGATGGTCGCGCCGTCGCGCAGCTCGTCGAGCCGCATCTGGCAGCGGCGGGCCCAGCGCGTCGTGAGCGCGAGCGAGGTCTGGATGGCCTCGCGCGTCGAGGGGTGCGGCGGGCACTCGTCGAGCACCATCGCGATGTCGGAGCCGAGACACGCCTGGATCTCGACCGCGCGCTCGGGCGTGAGCACATGGCGGCTGCCGTCGAGATGCGAGCGGAACTCGACGCCCTGCTCGTCAAGCTTGCGCCGTTCGGCCAGGCTGAACACCTGATAGCCGCCGCTGTCGGTCAGGATCGGCCGCGACCAGCCGTTGAAGCGGTGCAGGCCACCGCGGCGCGCGATGAGTGCGGCGCCCGGCCGCAGCCACAGGTGGTAGGTATTGCCGAGGATGATCGCGGCGCCGGCGTCTTCGAGCATCCGCACCGTCATCGCCTTCACCGCGCCCTGCGTGCCGACGGGCATGAACATCGGCGTCTCGATCGTCCCATGGGGCGTCGTGACGAGACCGGCGCGCGCGGCGCCATCGGTGCGAGTGACGGAGAAGCGGAAGGACATGGACGGCTGCTTGCTATTATCCATGCGTGAAGAAACTGCGCGTCGGTGTCATCTACGGTGGCCGCTCGGGCGAACACGAAGTCTCGATCGCCTCGGCCGCCGCCATCTTCAAGCACCTCGACCGCACACGCTACGAGGCCGTGCCGATCCGCATCGAGAAGGACGGCCGCTGGGTGATGGCCGACAAGGCGCCGGTGGCGCTCTCGGCCTCCGAGGTCATCGAGCAGCAGCGGCTCCAGGCGGCGCGGGCGCCGCGGCCCGGCCGCGACACGCTGCTCGTCGCGCACCCGAGCGAGGACACGATCCTCACGATCGAACGCCGTCCCGGCGCCGATGGCGAGCGCGAGGACGACCGCGCGGTCGTGACCGGCCTGGGCCTCGACGTGGTGTTCCCGGTGCTGCACGGCCCCTTCGGCGAAGACGGCACGGTGCAGGGCCTGCTCGAACTCGGCGCCGTGCCCTACGTGGGTTCGGGCGTGCTGGCCTCCGCCGCCGGCATGGACAAGGCGGCGATGAAGGCCCTCTTCGCCGCGCACGGACTGCCCCAGCCGGCCTACCAGGTGCTGACCCATTTCGAGTGGCGCCGCAACCCGGCGGCGGCATCGGCGCGTCTGCTGACTCTCGGCCTGCCCCTCTTCGTCAAGCCGGCCAACCTCGGCTCGAGCGTCGGCATCTCCAAGGTGAAGACGGCCGACGGGCTCGCCGCCGCGCTCGAGACGGCCTTCGAGTTCGACCGCAAGGCCGTCGTCGAGGCCGCGGTGCCCGATCCGCGCGAGATCGAATGCGCCGTGCTCGGTAACGACGAGCCGGAGGCGTCGGTGCCCGGTGAGGTGATCCCGTCGCGCGAGTTCTACGACTACGAGGCGAAGTACCTCGACCATGGCTCGCGCACGATCATCCCGGCCGACCTCGATGCCGCCACGGTGGCACGCGTGCAGGCTCTGGCGCTGGCTGCGTTCCGCGCCATCGATGCCGCCGGGATGTCGCGCGTCGACTTCCTGCTCTCACGCACTACCGGCCTGCTCGCGCTCAACGAGATCAACACGATCCCCGGCTTCACCACGATCAGCATGTTCTCCAAGCTGTGGGAGGCCAGTGGCGTCGACTACGGCACGCTTCTCGATCGGTTGATCGCGCTCGCACTCGAGCGTCACGCCGCGAAGCAGACGCTGCGCACGAGCGCGTTCTGATGCGCGCCGCCGTCACGCACGCAGCGTCGGCACCGATTTGACAAAGAGCACGCGTTCAGGCGTGGGTCAGAGGCCCTCTCGAGGACGATCCTTTTGACACGCGGCTGTGATTTGTGCTTGACATCGCGTTTTTCTCATCCATAATCTACATCTGGTATGAGGGATACCTACTCAGGCCACCGGTAGTTACGAAGTGAGTGGCCGCCATTTGGCGGAGTCAGGTCCCTTAGGAGGATCAATGGCGAAGAAGGCGAAGAAGGCGGCCAAGAAGGCGGCCAAGAAGACCGCGAAGAAGAAGTAGGCCGCCTGGTGGCCTTCGGGGCGGTTCTCACGAGCTGCCCCGTCTCTCCTCAGCACCGCAGATTTCTCAAATCCACCTTGAAGGGGGGGATAACACATGGCTAAGAAGGCAAAGAAGGCCGCGAAGAAGGCCGCCAAGAAGACCGCCAAGAAGCGGTAAGTCGCGTTCTTCGCGACTGCAATATCCAGGGGGCACCGGGTGCCCCCTTTTTTCTTGTACGGAACCGCGGCGCGGGCGGCCGCGGGTGCGCGTGGTCTCGCGGCGTGGGCTAACGGGGAGTGCCGGCGCCGATCCAGCGGGTGCCGTCCCACACGCGCACCGAGGTGATGCGGTCCCACGGCTCGAGCCGATCGACGACGTCCATGCCGGCCACGACGTGGCCGAACACCGTGTAGCGCGCATCGAGGTGCGGCTGCGGTGAGTGCGTGATGAAGAACTGGCTGCCGCCGGTGTCGCGCCAGTCGAGCGCCATCCCCACCGTGCCGCGCACGTAGGGCCGCTGGTTGAGTTCGTCGCGGATCGTGTAGCCGGGGCCGCCCTCGCCGTCGCCGCGCGGATCGCCCACCTGGGCGACGAAGTCGGGCACGATGCGGTGCCAGGCGATGCCGTCGAAGAAGCCGCGGCCGGCGAGCGCGACGAAGTTCGCCACCGTGCGCGGCGCATCGAGCACCGCCAGCTCGATGCGGATCTCGCCGCGTGGGGTCTGCACGTAGGCCTGCGGCGAAAAGGCCGGCGCGATCATCGCTGCCGTGTCGTCGAGCGCGGATTCCACCGGCGCTGGCGCCGGACGCGCCGCCACGGCGCTGGCGGCCGCGTCGAGCTCGCGCAGGAGCGTCGCCGCCCGCACGCGCAACGCCCATTCCCTGTCGGCGAGCGCGGCGCGCAGCACCGGCGCGGCCGCGGCCGGGTCGACCGCCACGAGCGCCGCCAGGATGGCTGCCCGCGCCACATACGCCGTCTCGGCCGCCGACGCTTCGTAGGCGCGCGTGAGCGCCGCGATGGCGCCGGCCGGCTTCAGCGTGGCCAGGCCGCGCGCGGCCGCCATGCGCACGCCGGGGTCGGCGTGCGCGAGTTCCCCGACGAGCCGCGCGTCGGTGCCCGGCACCTTCAGGGTGGCCAGCGATGTGAGGGCGGCCGCGCGCACCTTGGGATCGGCATCGCGGGCGAGCTGGTCGAGGCGCAGCGCGGCGATGTCGGGCGGCAGACTGGCGAGCGTAGCCGCGAGCGCCGCGCGCACGCTCCAGTCCTTGTCCACGTCGAGGCCCGAGAGCACGGTCATGAACGTGTCGGGGTCGGCTTTCGCGAGGGCCGCCTGCGCGGCGGCACGCAGCGGCGCCCCCTCGGCTTCGAGGTAGTCGACGAGGATCTCGGCCGCGGCCGGGTCGGCCACGGCGCCCAGTGCCGCCACCGCTTCGAGACGCAGTGGGCTCGAGGGCGCCTTGTCGGCCAGCGGCGAGAGCACCGCGGCGGAGCGTCGATCACCGATAGCGGCGAGCGCGCGCATCGCCTGCACGCGCACGCCCGGCGTCTGCCGGTCGTCCTTCACCAGCGCTTCGAGGTTCACGCGCGAGTCAGCATCCTTCAGCGTGCCGAGACCGCGCGCGGCAAACGCCCGCGTGGTCGCGCCGCCGCGGGTGAGCCACAGGCGCAGCGTGGGCAGCGCGGCCGGCTTCCCCACACGCTGCATCGCGTAGGCCAGCGGCCACCAGTCGCTCACCGGGTTGCCGTCGGCGCCAATCACCACGGCGCGCAGTTCCTCGACGGCCCCGAGGCGCGCCAGCGCGTACACGCCCAGCCGCACGGCGTCCACGGCCGGCGCGAGCGGAGACGTCTCATCGTCACTGGCCAGGCCGGCCAGCACCCCCGCCTTCACATGCGCGGCGGCCATGCCGGCGATCGGGCCAGCAGCCGCGGCGTGGTTGATGAGGCCGAGCGCTTCGGCGGCGCGGCCCTGCACGCGCGCATCCGGATCGCCGAGCGCCGGCAGCAGCGCCGGTGCCGCCGCGGCATCGCCCAGCAGGCCGAGCGCGAAGGCGGCCATCGCGCGCACCTCGGGTTCGGCGTCCTTCGCGAGCGCCGTCGTGAGCGGGGCGACGCCCTCGGCCACTCCGGCCCGCCCGATGGCAAGCGCGGCGCGGCGCCGAACCCGGCCCTCGCTGTCGGCAAGCAGGGTCGGCAGCGCGCCGACGGAGGGCGGCACGAGCGCGGTGTCAGTGAGGGTGCGGCGGTCCTCGAGGTGGAGAATCGCCGCCATCTTCTGCTCGAAGGTGGGCGGCGGGGGCGCGACCACTGGTGGCGGCGCCGTGGCGCACGCGGCGGCTACGACGGCGACGAGGGCCGCGGTGAGACCGCGCACAGCCGTGCGACGCGACGACCACCGCGTGGCGCCCGTGGTCACCAGTGCCGCCAGCCGTGCTCCGCGCATCGTCCCCCTCAGTGCGACTTGATGTTCGTGATGTCGAGCGAGATCTGCCGCTCAGTCGCGGCCTGCACCCGTGCCTCGACAATGTTGACGCCGATGCCCGGCCCGGTGGGCACGGGGATGGTGCCGTCGGCGGCGACCTCGATGCCCGGCTCGATGAGATCGGGCACGAAGTAACGCTTGCTGGCGGCGATGTCGCCGGGCAGCGTGAAGTTGGGCAGGCTCGCCAGGTGGATGTTGTGGGCGCGGCCGATGCCCGATTCGAGCATGCCGCCGTGCCACACCGGAATGCCGTGCGCCTGGCAGAGGTCGTGCAGCTTGATCGACTCGCCGTGCCCGCCAACGCGACCGGGCTTCACGTTGATGATCTTGCAGGCCTTCGCCTCGATCGCGTCGCGGGCGATGCGCACCGTGTGGATCGACTCGTCGAGACAGATGGGCGTCGCAATCTCCTTCTGGAGCTGCACGTGGTCCATCACGTCGTCGTAGTCGAGCGGCTGCTCGATCATCATCAGCTTGTAGGGATCGAGCTTCGCGAGATGCGCGCCGTCGGTGGACGAATAGGCGGCGTTGGCATCCACCATCAGCAGGATGTCGGGGAACTTCGCGCGCACGGCTTCGACCGCGTTCAGATCCCAGCCGGGCTTGATCTTGATCTTGATGCGCCGGTAGCCGGCCGCCAGTTCCTTCTCGACCTTGGCGACGAGCTGGTCGAGCGAGTCCTGGATACCGATGGAGACGCCCGACGCGATGCGGTCACGGGTGCCGCCGAGTACGGCGGAGAGCGGCTTGCCGAGGATACGGGCGTAGAGGTCCCACGCCGCCATCTCGATGCCGGCCTTGGCCATGTTGTTGCCGCGCACGCGGGCCATGGCCGGGAAGATGTCGCGCGGGTGCTCGAAGGTCTTGCCGACGACACGCTGCGCCAGGAACTCCGTGATGATGTGCCACGTCGTCTCGGTGGTTTCCGAGCTGTAGTACGGGTGCCCTTCGGCCACCGACTCGCCCCAGCCGACGTGCCCTTCGCCTTCGAGCCGGATGAGCAGGAAAGATTTCTCGTAGGAGCGGCCGAAACTGGTTTCGAAGAACTGGGCCAGGGGCAGGCGCAGCAGCTTGACGTCGAGGCGGTCGATTTTCACAGGCGTGGAGTCTCCGGAAGCGGCCTTCACGATACCACGCAGCCCGGCGGCGCCGGCCCGTGGAATGGGGCTGCTATACTCGCCCGCGCGTGGCTTTCCGCCATCTCGCCATCGACGGCCCCATCGGCTCCGGCAAGACGCGGCTGGCCGAGCGGCTGGCCGCGACACTCGAAGGGACCGCGGTGCTCGAACGGGCCGAGAACCCGTTTCTCGCCGACTTCTACGCCGACCGCCCGGGCGCGGCGCTGCAGGCCCAGCTCTTCTTCCTGCTGAACCGGCACCGGCAGCTGTCGTCGCTGCGCCAGGTCGATCTGTTCCAGCAGACAACCGTCGTCGACTACGTGTTCGACAAGGACAAGATCTTCGCGTTCCTGAACCTCGACGACAACGAACTCTTCATCTACCAGCGGCTGTTCGACCTGCTCGCGAAGGATGTCCCGGCGCCGGATCTCGTCGTCTACCTGCAGACACCGACCGACGTACTGCTGGCGCGTGCGGCCGCCCGCGAGCACCAGCCCGAAGACGAGGCGCCGCGGCCCGACGCCGAGTATCTCAGGGAACTGAACGAGGCCTACCAGCACTACTTCTTCCACTACGCGGCGACGCCGCTGCTGGTAGTCGAGACCTCGCAGTTCGATCCTGAACACGACGACGAGGCCCTCGACGACCTGGTGAAGCAGATCCAGAGACTCACGCACGGCACCCGTTACTACGTGCCCCGCACGCGTCCCTGACGGCCACGGCGCCGCCCGGACTGATAAACTGACCCCCATGGCGTGGTTCAAGAAGACACGGAAGCCCATCGAGGCCTCCACGGCCCCGAGCCGGGTGCCCGAGGGGCTCTGGGTGAAGTGTCCGGACTGCGAGGCCACGATCTACACGAAGGATCTGGTCGAGACGCTCAGCGTGTGTCCGAAGTGCGCGCACCACTTCCGGCTCACGGCCACCGAACGGCTGAAGACTCTCTTCGACCACGAGCACTGGATCGAACACGACGCCGGCCTGGCCTCGAACGACCCGCTGTCGTTCACCGACACCAAGCCCTACGCCGCCCGCCTCGCCGCCAGCCGGAAGTCCACCGGCATGAAGGACGCGATTCTCGTCGGCGCCGGCACGATCGACGGCGTGCCGGCGGTGGTCGCGGCGATGGAATACGGCTTCATCGGCGGCAGCATGGGCGTCGTGATGGGGGAAAAGCTCGTGCGCGCCATCGAACACGCGCTCGACCGCCGCGTCGGCGTCATCATCGTCTCGTGTTCGGGCGGCGCCCGTATGATGGAAGGCGCGTTGTCGCTCATGCAGATGGCGAAGGTCTCGGCCGCGCTCGCCCGCCTCGACCGCGCGCAGCTCCCCTTCATCTCACTCCTGACCGACCCGACCACCGGCGGCGTCACGGCGAGCTTCGCGATGCTCGGTGACTTCATCGTGGCCGAGCCGAAGGCGCTCATCGGCTTTGCCGGCCCGCGCATCATCGAACAGACGATCCGGCAGAAGCTGCCGCCGGGCTTCCAGCGCAGCGAGTTCCTGCTCGAACGCGGCATGCTCGACCTCGTGGTCGACAGGCGTGAACTCAAGGCCACGCTCGCCCGCCTGCTGCGCTTCATGGGCCCCGACGCGGCAGTCGCCGCGCGCTGACCGGGCATCGCCCCGCCATGACGCCCATCGAGCGGCTCTTCGCCCTCGAGCATTTCGGCATCAAGCTCGGCCTCGACGCGATGCGCGTCCTGCTGACCGGGCTCGGCAACCCGCACGCGGCATGGCCGGCGCTGCATATCGCCGGCACCAACGGCAAGGGCTCGGCGAGCGCGATGACCGAGCGGGCGCTGCGTGAGGCGGGCCTGGCGACCGGACGGTACACGTCGCCGCACCTTTTCCGCGTCGAGGAACGAATCGCGCTCGATGGCCGTGACGTCGAGACGGCGCGCTTCTCGCATGCTCTCGCGCGTGTCTTCGCCGCGGTGGACCGGCTGGTGGCCGAGGGCACGCTCGCCGCCGTGCCCACCTACTTCGAAGTGTCGACGGCGGCGGCGTTCCTGATCTTCGCGGAGGCCGCTGTGGACGTGGCCGTCGTGGAAGTGGGCCTCGGCGGCCGCCACGACGCCACCAACGTGCTCACGCCGGTGGCCGGCGCCATCACGAGCATCGACTTCGATCACGAACGCCACCTGGGATCGACCCTCGCCGCCATCGCCGGCGAGAAGGCCGGCATCGCCAAGCGCGGCGTGCCGCTCGTCGTGGGCGAGGTGGGCACCGAGGCCTGGGGCGCCATCGACGAATCCGCCCGACGGGCCGGCGCGCCCGTAACCCGCGTGCATGACGGCACGACGGTCGAGAGCGTGCTCGTGGACGGCCACGCCCGCCTCACCGTGACCACGCCGTCGGGCCACTACGGCCCGGTGCGGCTGGCGCTCGGCGGCACCCACCAGGCCGGCAACGCGCTCGTCGTCATCCGGCTGCTCGAGGCGTTCGCGGCACGCACGGGCCGGCGCGTGGACGCCTCTCACGTGGAAGCCGGCCTGGCCCGCGTGCAGTGGCCGGCGCGCCTCGAGTGGCTGCGCCATCCGGACACCGGCGCGCGAGTACTCATCGATGCGGCGCACAACCCGGCTGGCGCCAGGGCCCTGGCGTCGTATCTGTCGATGGCTCGCGTGCCCCCGGCCACCCTCGTCACCTCGGTGATGGCCGACAAGGACGTGCCCGGCGTGCTCGGGCCGCTCCTGCCCCACGCGGCGCGCGTCGTCGTGACGGAGGCGGGCACGCGCCGGGCAATGCCCGCGGACGCACTCGCCGCGGCTGTCATGGCCCTCGCATCCCCCGGCACACCGGTGGACGTCGTGCGCGATCCCGCTGCGGCCGTGGCCTTCGCGCACACGTTCGCGACGCCGGCCGTGCTCGCCGGGTCCATCTACCTCATCGGCCCGCTGCGCGCCTCGCTCCTCGCCGGCGGCTTCGAACCCGCGTGATATTCTTCCGAGGCTCGCCTCCGGCCGGCGACCACCGCATGACGCCCCGCCTGCGCCGCTCGCTCGTGCTCCTGCTGCTCTGCCTTCCGGCCGTGGCGCGGGCGCAGGTGCCGGGCTACAACAGCAAGCAGTTCCGCATCGAGCAGGTGGACGAGAACCACTGGCGCTTCACGGGGCAGGTCGAACTCGAGAACGCCGAGGTCAAGGGGCAGAAGTTCTACGCCAGCACGGTGGACCTGCACACCGATACGCACGTGCTCGAAGCTACGGGCAACGTGCTCTACGAAACACCCACCGCGCGCATCGCCGCCGAGCGGGTGCTCTTCAACACGAAGACCGGCACGGGGACGTTCTTCGACGCCTCGGGCATGGCGGCCATCGGCGACCGCGCCGACAAGAGCATGTTCGGCGGCCTCGAGCCGGACGTCTATTTCTACGGCACGCTCGTCGAGAAGACCGGCGACGACCGCTACAAGATCACGAAGGGCGGCTTCACCACCTGCGTGCAGCCCACGCCGCGGTGGGAGATGACGGCCGGCGCCTTCACGATCAACGTCGGCGACTACGCCATCCTGCGGAACGCCGTCATGCGGGTGAAGGACGTGCCGCTCTTCTACCTGCCGATCCTCTACTACCCCATCCAGGAAGACGGCCGGTCCACGGGCTTCCTGCTCCCGACCTACGGCCGCTCGACGTACCAGGGCCAGTCGGTCAGCAACGCCTTCTTCTGGGCCATCTCGCGCAGCCAGGACCTGACGGTGATGCACGACTGGTTCACCTCGCGCGGCCAGGGCTACGGCACCGAGTACCGCTGGATCCGCTCGGGCGCCGCCAACGGCAACCTCCGGGTCTACCGCCTCAGCCAGAAGGCCGGCACGATCAACGGCGTCGAGCTGCCCGAAGCGCAAAGCACCCTCATCGACGGGTCGATCAACCAGAACCTGCCGTTCGGCCTCGTGGGCCGCGCCCGTATCAACTACTCGTCGCAGCTCACGCTCAACCAGTTCTACAGCCGCGACCTCTTCAACGCCACGCAGGGCACGAGTTCGGCCACCGGCAACATCTCGGGCTCCTGGAGCTTCGTGAACGCGTCGCTCACCGCCGCGCGCACCGAGAACTTCTTCAACGCCAGCGACTCCATCGTCACCGGCTCCCTGCCAAGCCTCACCGCCTCGGTCTCGAGCCGCAAGCTCGGCCGCCTGCCGGTCTTCTTCGCGCTGCAGTCGGAAGCCACGCGCGTGCTCTTCGCGCAGAAGAACGCGACCACCGAGGTCGACGACAGCCTGAACAAGATCGACATCACACCAACGCTGCGCGCCCCGATCAGCAACCTGCCGTTCCTGACGGCCACGCTGAATCTTTCAGCACGCTCGACCACCTACAGCGCCAGCAAGGATCTGACGACCGGCCGGCGCGTCGAGGAGCGGTACACGCGCAACTACGCCGAGCTGAGGGCCGACTTCACGGGCCCGGTCTTCAGCCGCGTCTATACGCCGAACAACTTCCTCGCCGACCGCCTGAAGCATGTCATCGAGCCGGCCTTCTCGGTGCAGCGCATCACGGATATCGAAGGCCAGGACCGCGTGCTCCTGCTCGGCAGCTCCTACGACCGCGTGATCGGCGGCGTGACGCGCGCGACCTACGGGCTCACGAACCGCGTGCTCATCCGCAAGGCGCCGAAGACGGCGAGCGCGTCGGCCGCCGCGAGCGCGCCGCGTGAGCTGCTCACGGCCAGCGTGACCCAGAGCTACTACACCGACCAGCGAGCCAGCGCCTTCGACCCCGCCTACAACTCGAGTTATGTCGATGCCGGCAGTGTGCGGCCACCGAGCAACTACTCGCCGGTGGCCCTGAACGTCCGCTCGCAGGCGTCGCAATTGCTCGCCATGACGCTCCGCACGGAGTACGACTGGCCCACGAAGAAGATGCTCAGCGTCTCGACCGGCGGCAACTTCGCCACGCCGACGACGAGCGTGTCGGTGGCGTGGAGCAGGAGCCTCTCGGCCTTCTTCCCGACCAACGCGCTCAATGGCTCCTCGCGCGTCACCTTCCTGGACGGCCGGGTGAGCGGCGACTATCAGATCGCCTGGGACATCCAGCGGCAGACGGTCATCCGCCAGGGCATCGTGGCCGCCTACAACGCGCAGTGCTGCGGCATCGTCATGGAGTATCAGGAGTTCAACTTCGGCAACTTCGGCGGCTCGTCCGCCATCCCGAAGGATCGGCGCTTCAACATCGGCTTCACCCTGGCCGGCGTGGGGACGTTCTCGAACTTCTTCGGCAACTTCGGCGGCGCCGGAGGCGGACGATGAGCGGCCCCGTGCTCGTCACGGGCGCGGCCGGCTTCGCCGGTCAGCACCTGGTGCGGCTCCTCGCCACCGATGGGCCCGTGGTGGGCTGGTACCGGCCGGACACGACACATCCGGACATGGCCGGCGTGTCGTGGGCGGCCGTGGAGCTGCTCGACCGCGCGGCCGTGGCCGACGCCGTACGCGAGCTCGCGCCCTCGGCCATCTATCATCTGGCGGGCGTGCCGCACGTGGGCGATTCGTGGGCGCACGCGGAAGAGACGCTGGCCGGCAACGTCGTCGGCACGCTCAACCTCTTCGACGGTCTGCGCGCTGCCGGGCTGGCACCGCGCGTGCTCATCACGAGTTCGGCCACGATCTACAAGCCCTCGACCGAGGCGCTCACCGAAGACGCGCCCATCGCCCCGAACACGCCCTACGGCACGAGCAAGCTGGCGCAGGAAATGGTGGCGCTCGCCGCCTGGCGCGACTACGGGATTCCGGTCGTCATCACACGCTCGTTCAACCACATCGGTCCGTTGCAGGCGCCGGCGTTCGCCGCCCCCGGCTTCGCGCGTCAGCTCGCGCGCATCGAAGCCGGCCTGATGCCGCCCACGCTGATGGTGGGCAACCTCGAGGCACTGCGTGACCTGAGCGACGTGCGCGACACGGTGCGGGCATACCGCGCGCTGATGCAGAGCGGACGGACCGGCACCTGCTACAACGTGTGCTCGGGCACGGCCATCTCGATGCAGGCGATGCTCGACGGGCTCCGTGCCCACGTACGTGTGCCGGTGACCGTCACCCAGGACCCGGCGCGCATGCGTCCGGCCGACACGCCGATCGTGCTCGGCGACCGCTCGCTCCTGACCGCCGACACGGGCTGGGAGCCCACGTATCCCCTCGAGACCACCCTCGCGGACCTCGTGGAGTACTGGCGCGAGCAGGCAGGCACCGAGGCCGGCTGAGCTGCCGAGGGCCGCGCGCGACCCCTCTCAAGGCGCGCTACGGCGTGGCCCACGCAAGAGAGCGGCGAGCAGAGGCGTCGTGAGATGGGGCACTCGGCTGACAGCCGCTGCCGCGACGGCAGTCGGACACGAGACTCAGCGCGGCGGCAGCGTGCCTTCCGGCGACAGTAGACGCGCGATGAGCGCGGCCAGCAGCGACGTGCGCGGCAAGAGCGTGTCGAGCAGCACGTGCTCGTGCAGCGCGTGGGCACCGTCGCCCACGCCGCCCAGGCCGTCGAGCGTCGGCACGCCGAGGGCCGCCGTGAGGTTGCCGTCCGAGCCACCGCCGGTGCCCCCTTCGGCGATGGTCTGCCCGAGCGCCGCGGCTGCCGCCTGCGCGTGTTCGTAGAGCGCAATCACGCCGGCCGAGCGTTCCATCGGCGGGCGCTCGAAGCCGCCCGTCACGACCAGCCGTGCGCCGGGCAGAATGGGCCGCAGCGCCTTGAACGCGGCGTCGATACGCGCCGCATCGTCGAGCGTCGGCGCGCGCACGTCCACGATGGCGACGGCCTCTTCGGGCACCACGTTGGGCCGCGTCCCGCCGCTCACGACGCCGACGTTCACCGACACGCCGCGATCGAGGTCGTGCAGCGCTTCAACCGCGATGATCTGACGCGCCAGCTCGCGGATGGCGCTCACGCCCTTGCCCGGATCCACGCCGGCATGCGCCGAGACGCCGGTGACGGCGAGCTGGTACTGTCCGATGCCCTTGCGGCTCGTCTTGAGCGGACCACCGGCCAGGGCCGGCTCCAGCACGAGCACGGCGTCACTGGCGAGCGCCTCGGCCTCGATGAGCCCACGCGAGCTTTCGCTTCCGGTCTCTTCGTCCGACGTCACGAGCATCGCGATCGTGCCGGTCGCCGGCCGTGCCGTTTCGAAGACGGCGCGCGTCGCGAGCAGACCCATCGACACGCCCACCTTCATGTCGAGCGTGCCAGGACCGCAGAGCTTGCCGTCCTTCCGCACGAGCGGCATGCGCGCGATCTGGCCGTGCGGCCACACCGTGTCCACGTGCCCCACGAGCAGGATGCGCGGACGGCCTTCGCCAATCTCGACCACGCTGTGGTCGCCGGCCTCCGACCGCGGCTCGACGCGCACGCGCATGCCGAGGCTGGCGGCGATGCGGCGGAACTCGGCGCCGCAGCGATCCACCGCGGCCTTGTCGCTCGTGGGTGATTCGATCGAGACGAGGGCGTCGATGGCCTCGTGCAGCCAGGCTTCGTTGTGTCTGACGAACGTTTCGAGCGGATGGGCCATGGGGTTGGAGTTCTATAATACGGGCATGGCCCGCCACCCGCGCCGTCTGCCGCTCTTCGTTGGCGCCGTCGTCTGCGGCGTCGCGGTTACACTCTCGGCCCAGGCGCCCGCCCCGCGCCCGGCGCAGCAGCCGCCGCCGCGCGCCGGCGTCTCGGTGCCCACGGCCGCGGCTCCGCAGGTGGCCACGAACGACGGACGCCCGTCGGCGGCGGAACTCGGCTTCCCGGTGTATCCGTCGGCCGTGTATCTGCGCTCGTACGACGCCGGCCGCGGCCAGAAGTATTACATCTTCGGTTCGACGGTGCCCTTCACCGAGATGGTGACCTACTATCGCAACCTGCTGAAGGAGAAAGGCAACCTCGTGTTCGAGGTGCCGCCCACGCACGTCTTCGAAGTGGGCCGCTTCCGCGAAGAGACGATGGCGTTCCCGCCAAGCGTCACGGTGAAGGACTACACGTTCAGCGGCTCCGGCGGGTATCCGAACCCGAAGCCCGGCGCCACGCCGGAGCGCTTCCCGACCCTCGTGCAGATCGTCGCGCCGCCCGCCGGCACGACGCCGCGATAGGGCGCGTGCGGCTTACTTCGGCCGCACGGGGCTGATCATGATGTGCGCGCCGGCCGTACCGGGATCCATCAGCCACGGCACGCCGGGCGCAGGCTTCGCGGGCAGGCCCGTGGACGCCGCCGTGGCGTACGGCACGTAGATCACCCAGCGCGTGTAGGCCTCGGCCACCTGGCCGGTGGCAGGGTCGAACGACTTGCCGGTCAGCACGGTCAGGAAGCCGTCCTTGCCGATGGCCAGCTTCTTGTCGTCCACTTCCTTCCAGCGCGTGGCGTCGCGCTGCTTGTCGTCGGTGACGCCCTGCGCGGTGAGCTCGCGGCCGCGCGCCATGAACGCCTCGAGATCCTTGTGATAGCAGGAGACGTTGAAGCCGTCGACCTTCGGATTGTCGGCGATGCACACCTGCTCGTTGGTGCCCTCGCGCAGCGTCACGACCTTGCCGGCCGCATCCCAGCCGAGCACCCTGGCGCCGGCGCGGCGCTCTTCAGGCGCGGCGAGCACGGCGCCGGCAATCTGCGTGGCGGGCGGGGGCACATCCTGCGCCGAAGCCACGGCCGCGAGCAGCAGGAACCCACACGTACATCCGGAAACCTTCACGACGACATCCTCCTCGGCCAGTGGCGTACTGGCCCTGCCGGCCCTCGCGAACGCGGGGCCACGAGGAAGTATACCGATCGGCTAGGTGCGGGAGGCGACGTAGATCTCGCCCTGCTTCCGGAACTCGTCGCTCTTGTCGGCCATGCCCTGCGCCGCTTCGCGGCGGATCTGCTGCGTGATCTCCATGCTGCAGAACTTCGGACCGCACATCGAGCAGAAGTGCGCCACCTTGGCGCCCTGCGCCGGCAGCGTCGCGTCGTGGTACGCGCGCGCCGTCACCGGGTCCAGCGCCAGGTTGAACTGATCTTCCCAGCGGAACTCGAAGCGGGCCTTGCTGAGCGCGTCGTCCCAGATGCGGGCGCGCGGATGGCCCTTGGCGAGGTCGGCGGCGTGGGCGGCGATCTTGTAGGCGATGACGCCGGCCTTCACGTCGTCCTTGTTCGGCAGGCCCAGGTGTTCCTTGGGCGTGACGTAACAGAGCATCGCCGTGCCGTACCAGCCGATCATCGCGGCGCCGATGGCCGAGGTGATGTGGTCGTAGCCGGGGGCGACGTCGGTCGTGAGCGGGCCCAGCGTGTAGAACGGCGCCTCGGCGCACCATTCGAGCTGCTTCTCCATGTTCTCCTTGATGAGATGCATGGGGACGTGGCCGGGGCCTTCGTTCATCACCTGGACGTCGTATTCCCAGGCGATCTTCGTGAGCTCGCCCTGGGTCTTCAGTTCAGCAAACTGCGCTTCGTCGTTGGCATCCGCGATCGAGCCGGGCCGCAGGCCGTCGCCGAGCGAGAAGCTCACGTCATAGGCGCGCATGATCTCGCAGATCTCGCGGAAGTGCGTGTAGAGGAAGCTCTCCTGGTGGTGCGCCAGGCACCACTTGGCCATGATCGAGCCGCCGCGCGAGACGATGCCGGTCATGCGGCCCGCCGTCATCGGGATGTAGCGCAGCAGCACCCCGGCATGCACGGTGAAGTAGTCCACGCCCTGCTCGGCCTGCTCGATGAGGGTGTCGCGGTAGATCTCCCAGGTCAGTTCCTCGGGACGTCCGCCCACCTTCTCGAGCGCCTGGTAAATCGGCACGGTGCCGATCGGCACCGGCGAGTTGCGCATGATCCACTCGCGCGTCTCGTGGATGTTCTTCCCGGTCGAGAGGTCCATCACGGTGTCGGCGCCCCAGAGCGTCGCCCACCGCAACTTCTCGACTTCTTCCTCGATCGACGACGACACGGCGGAGTTGCCGATGTTCGCGTTGATCTTCACCAGGAAATTACGGCCGATCACCATCGGCTCGAGTTCGAGGTGGTTGATGTTGGCCGGGATGATGGCGCGTCCGCGGGCCACTTCATCACGCACGAACTCCGCCGGCAGACCTTCGCGCGCGGCGATGAACGCCATCTCGGGCGTGATCGCGCCCTTGCGGGCGTAGTGGAGCTGCGTCGGCGAGGGATGACCCTTCCGGGCCTCGACCCACGGCGCGCGCAGCTTCGGCAGGCCGACGCGCACATCGTCCACACGCGGACCGCTCGTGTCGTAGAGGCGGATGGATGGCTCGCCGCCGCCGAGGCGCACCTCGCGCATCGGCACGCGAATCGGCACGGGACCAGACGGCGTCGGCACCGACGATTCGTCGAACACGCGGAAGCTGTTGGGGAAGGCGTCGGCGTAGTCGCCAGACGTCGGGATCTCTGGTGTGCTCATCTGCCGCTCTCCCTACGCCGGTGTGAACCGGTTCAGGTTCCGAGGGTACTGTCTCAACTCTCCTGCGCCGCGAACCCCGAGACCCGGGAACCGTGGAGCGTCAGGAGAATGCCCCTGGCGGACCTACGCTCTGGACTATATCAGAGGGCGGACGCGCCGCTACTTGCCCACGCGCGAGAGTCCCGCGGACGCGCGATCCACCTGCGCCGCCAGTGCATTGATGGCGGCCGCCACCTTCGTGACGCCCTGGCGCGCTTCGTCCCACTGCCCCTCTTCGAGCCCTTCGCGGATCTGCGGCAGCGTCTTCACGCCGTAGCCCGTGTAGAAGCCCGGCGCGTAGATCTGATGGCGGAACCAGTCGCGGCGCGGCAGCCCCTGCTCGTTGCCGAGGCGCCGTTCGGACGAGAACACCAGCTGGTTCACCACCTTGAGCGCTTCCTCCTGCGTCTGCAGCGCCTTCGCGCTCGCGGCCGGCACGCCCGCGTGGGCCTTTTCGAAGGCGAGCGATGCCTTCTGAAGCGCCGCGACGGCGGCCGTGAGCGGGGCGAAGTCGAGGGCCGGCGCGTCCTTCTTCCCGGCGTGGAGCTTCTGCACCTCGGCGACGTAGCGCGCGAGCGTGTCGCTCATGTCCGAGAACCGGAACGGCAGCACGGCCGCTTCCGAGAGCCGCAGCACCGCAGTTCCGGTGACCTGGGCGAGCGTGCGGCCGTAGGTGAAGTCGGTGTCCGAGAACCGCGTATACCACTCGAAGGAGTCGTAGACCGAGTGATACACGCCGCCAGGACTCTCACCGCCGAAGCTCAGGTTGAGCGAGGCCACGGTGAGGTGCTGCAGGAAGGGCGTGAAGTCCGAGCCCGAGCCGAGCGGCGCGATGCGGATGTTCGGGTCCTTCTCGGCGTCGGCGCGTTCGGCCTCGGGCAGGCCCTCGATGGCTTTGCGGCGTCCCACTTCGAGCACGGGCTTGCCGGTGCGCGGGTCGTTGATGTCGCGCGCCACTTCGCTCACGAACTGCTGCAGCGAATGCGAGCCGCCGGCGTTCAGCCAGCCTTTGCCGGTGCCGTCGGTGTTGATGTACACGACGCCCTTGCCGTTGAGCTCATCGCGATGGGCCTCGGCCCATTCGGTGGAGCCGAGCAGGCCCCATTCCTCGCCGTCCCAGAGCGCCAGCACGATCGTGCGCTTCGGCTTCCAGCCGCCCTTCACGAGTTCGCCGAGGCCGCGGCCCACTTCCATGAGCGACACCGCGCCGCTGATGGGATCGTCGGCGCCGTTTACCCACGCGTCGTGGTGGTTGCCGAACATCACCCACTCGTCGGGCAGCGACGCGCCGGGGATGCGCACGACCACGTTGTAGAGCGGCCGGTGCTTCCACTCGTGCATGAGCTTGAGGCGCATCTTGAGCGGCCCGCCGCCCATCCGGTAGGTCACCGGCATGCCGCCGCGCCACGACTCGGGCGCCACCGGCCCACGCATCGCCTGGAAGATCGGCAGCGCGTCGCCCCACGCAATCGGCATCACGGGAATCTTGAGGATGGTCTTCGCCTCGCTCACCGGCAGCTTCTTCCCACCAGCCGTGGAGCCCCAGCCTGGCGTGAGCGGGTCGCCGGTATGAATCGGCATGTCCATCACGCTGCCGCGCTGTACGCCGAACTCGGGACGGAACGGCCCGTCGGGATAGACCTCGCCCTGGAAGAAGCCGTCGTCCTTCGGGTCCGAGAAGATGAGGCAGCCGATGGCGCCGTGTTCGTAGGCCACCTTGGGCTTGATGCCGCGCCAGCTGCCGCCGTAGCGCGCCAGCACGATCTTGCCCTTCACGCTCACGCCCATCTTCTCGAGCTGCTCGTAGTCGGCCGGCACGCCGTAGTTGACGTAGACGACCTCGCCGGTCACGTCGCCATCGGCCGAATACGCGTTGTAGGCAGGCGTCTGGTCGTTGTCGGTCGAATCCGGATCGCCGGCAACCGGCGGCTCCTGGATGAGCATCGCCCGGCCCACCGGCGCCACCATCTCGAGCCGGCGCTCGATGGGCCATGGCATGTAGGCCTCGAACTCTTCGATCGTGGCGTCCAGTCCGAACGACTTGAACTTCGCGAGTGCGTACTCCGCGACCTTCTTCGAGCCGGGCCGGCCCGCCACGTGCGGCTCCTCCGTCATCGCGCGCATGTATTCGCGCAGCCGCGCCGGGTCTGGCACGGCGCGGAACTTGTCCTCGAGCGCCCGCTGCGCGGCGAGGCTCTCGGACGGAAACCCGCGCAGGGCCGGCGCCTGTCCGGCGAGGCGCGCCGGCTGGAGCTGGACGAGGACGAGCAGGACGGCGGCAAGGACAATCGGACGACGCATGCCCGCGAGGTTATCCGGCGCCGACGGGCGACGCAAGCGTTGCGCGGCACATGCAGCCGATGCGTTATAGTGGCGCCGCCTGATGCCGCTCCCCACGCGCACCCTCGCCACCGCTGTCGTCATCGTCGTGGCCGCCGCTGGCGCTGCCGCCACCCTGTGGCCACGCCGGCCGCCACCGGAACCGCGCGGCGGTGTCACGGCGGTGCGGGCCATGCTGTGGCAGTCACTGCAGCCCGTGACGCTCGACGGCTGCCGCCTGGAGCGCTACGGCGAAGCCAACGACGGCGGATACCTGGTGTGCGGCAACCTGCTGTCGGAGGTGGCCGCGGGGTATTCGTACGGAATCTCCGGCTACGACGGCTGGGGATGTCAGGTGAGCACCACGCTCCGCGTGCCGGTGCACCAGTACGACTGCTTCAACCTGAACGCGCCGGTGTGCGCGGGCGGCGCCACCGAGTTCCACGGCGAATGCATCGCTCGCGAAGCGGCCACGATCGAGGGGCGGCCCTTCGACACGCTCGAACACCAGCTCACGCGCAACGGGCATGGCGCCGCGCGCATCATCATGAAGATCGACGTCGAAGGCGCCGAGTGGGACGTGTTCGCCACGGCGCCCGACGATGTCCTTGAACGGATCGATCAGCTCGTCGTCGAGTTCCACAAGACCGACGAGCGCCGCTTCCTCACCGTCGTGCAGCGGCTCGCCCGCTACTTCCACGTCGCCAACCTGCACATGAACAACCATGCGTGTTCAGGCGGCGACCAGCCGTTCGGTGCCTGGGCCTACGAGGTGCTGTTCGTCAACAAGCGCCTGCCGGTCACGGCCGGCCCGCGGCGCGAGCCGGCGTTCGACCGCCTCGACCAGCCGAACGACAACACGCGTCCGGACTGCCAGGTCGCGCCACCCGCCGCCCGCTGAGCCCGGCGCGGACTACGGCTTGTCCACGTACGCCTCGCGGCGTTCGAACATGGCGAGACGCACGGCGATCTGCTGTGCGAGCGCCGGGTCGGCCAGCGCCTGCGCTTCACGGGCCGCGAGGACGGCGTCGTCGAATCGCCCGGCCGAGGCGTAGGCAACGGCGAGCACGTCGAGCGTGCGGGCGTCGCGCCTGGCGGTGAGCCGGGCCGCGCGTTCGGCGAACGTCACGGCCTCGGCCGGCGCCCTGACCGCGCGGTCACCGGCCGTCGCGAGCACCCACGAGGCCGTGGTCAGCGCCACCAGCCAGTCGTCCTTGAGCGTCGCCGCCTTGCGGAAGTGCGCCGCCGCGTCGCCGATGCGCCTGTCGCGGACGGCGGTGTGGCCGAGGTTGAAGTAGGCCTCGGCGTAGTCGGGCCGCAGGCGGACCGCCTCGTTCAGCTCGCGCTCGGCCCGCAGCAGCTCGCCCTTGCGCCACAGCGCGGCGCCGAGGTTGTTCCGCGCTTCCGGCATCAACCGATCGGCGGCCACGGCCTGCTCGTAGCGCTCGATGGCCTCGGCGGTCCGGCCAAGCGCCATCAGGGTCTCGCCGAGGTTGCTGAGCGCCTTGGCGTACCGAGGCCGCAGCTGCAGCGCCCGCACGTAGCTGGCAACGGCGTCGTCGAAGAGCCCCGCAGCGGTGAGCGCGGTGCCCACGTTGTAGTGGGCGCTCGCGCTCTCCGGCTGGCGCGCCGCCGTGGCACGGAAATGCTGCACGGCCACGGCCGCACGGCCCAGCAGCAGCGCGATGACGCCGGCATCGTCGTGCAGCTCGGTGTCGTCGGGACTCGACAGCAGCATCGTCTCGAGGCCGATGAGGTCTTCGGCCGTCATCTTGGCCTGCACTTCCGTGACGAGCACGGTCCGATCGGCCTCGCTGTCGGTCGAGAGCTGGAACCACAGGTCGCCCATTTCATCGAACGACCGCTGGCCCCAGCGCACCGGCGCCGCTGGCACCTGCGGATTGCGCGGATTCTGCGGCGAGTTGTCGTAGACGTACTTCATCGCCACCGTCGTGCCCTTCGGCAGGCTGATCGGCGCGGTGTAGCGGTAGACGTGCTGCCAGCGGAAGTCCCAGTTGCCGATGTGAATGAGCGTGCGTGTCGTGCCGTCGGGCAGGGTGGCCGTCCCGGTCACGTCCTTCGCGCGATAGTGCGCGTGCGGCTGCACCGCGAGCAGCGTCGTGTTGACCGGCAGCGTGTAGCGATCCTCCACGACGTACCGGCCGTCACCCGGCGCAATGTTGATGCCCTGCGAGCCAAGACGCAGGATCGACGGCGTGCGCGTGGCGGGCCGGTCGCCGAAGTAGAGGCCGATGACGGGCTGCACGGGCTCGGGCTTGCCGCTCGGCTGCATGTGGAGCTGGACGACTAGGTCGGTATCCGGATCGAGCCTCCAGGCCAGGTCGGCGTCCACGAGCGGGGCGATCTGCCCGGGTGTCCAGCCCAGGAAGTGGCCATCCGGATACACGGCGGTGCGCGCCATCAGACCGTCGTAGCCGGGCAGAGGGTCGGCGTCGTCGAGTCGGCGTGAGCCGTCGGTGCGGTCGATGCGGATGTTGGCGTGGTGCACGACCCGCGGATTCCCCGGATGGAACTCGATGCCGCGCACGTACTTCGTGCCGCTCACCTTGAGCGGCACGGCGAAGATGCGGAAGACGTCCGATGGTTCGCCGGGTAACGTGTAGCCGGCGGGCAGCGTGACGATGAGATCCGGCTGCCCGAGATGCCAGCCGTCAGACCAGGCCGGCGGTGCGGGCGGACGTCCCGGCCCCTCGATTGGCGCCGTCGCCCAGCGCGCGAAGAGCTGCACCTCGTCGCGCGTGAGACGGGGCTGCGCCACGAACTCATCGGGGTGGCCGTCGGCCTTCCACGGAGGCATGAAGCCGCTGCCGGTCACGGCCGCGAGTTGCGTGGCGCGCTTCGCGGTCTCGCTGAAGGTGAGCAGGCTGAACGGTCCGGCCCCACCCGGGCGATGACACTGCGCGCAATGCGAATGCAGCACCGGCGCGATGTGCTGGTTGAAGGTGACCGGCTCGGCCGTCTGCGCGAACGCCCGTGCGGCGAGCGAAACCACGGCGGCGAGCGCGAGCACCAGCGAACGAAGCGCCGTGCGCATGGTCATGGCTGCGGGCGGACGATGGCGCAGCCGACAGCGGGTGCGTGTGGCCGCGTCACGGGACGACCGTCGAGCACGGCGGCGAGCGCGTCGTCGAGGTCGTGAGTGGTCGGCACGGGGCGATCCACGCCGAAGTCGGTGTAGCGATCGTCGATGCGCCCGTGATAACGAAGGCGCCCCTCGCGGTCGAACACCGCGGCCTCGGGTGTGACGGTGGCCTGCGCCCGATCAGCGAGCGCGCGGGCGGTGTCGAGTGCCACCGGCAGGCCGTACGAGAACGCTTCGGCGTGGCCCTTCACGGAAGCCGGCAGTTCGCCGTCGTTCGGATACACGAGCCAGAACCGCACGCCCTTCGCGCGGTAAAGATCCGCGAGGCGCCGGACGGCCGGCGCATAACGGTCGGAGATGGGGCACTCGACGGCCGTGAAGAGCAGCACCGTCGCCGGCGCGGCGGCATCGACGGGCGACACGGCGCCGCCGGCCAGGTCGCGCACGCCGGTCTGTGCCTGCACTGCCGCGCACGAAGCGCCCAGCACCAGCCCCATCACCGCGAGCCACGCCCGCATGCCCGATGCGCGCACCACGAGTCGAGTATAGCGCCGCCCGTGCGCCCAAAAAACGACGGGGCGGACCGTGAGGTCCGCCCCGTCGTCGGCATACGTTTCTGCCCCGAAACCCGGGTCCCGGGACCCGAGTCCCGGCCCTTACCAGGTCGTCTCGACGCCGACCCGGAACAACCGGCCCTGGAGGATGGTCGTCGGCCGCAGGTAGGCGGCGGTGCCGAACTGCGCCGTGGCCACGGAGGACCAGCGATCGCTGTTGAGGGCGTTGAAGATATCGACCTTCGGCGCAATACGCACGCCGCGGACGGTCACCGTCTTGGCCAGCGACAGATCGAGCTGGTTGATGCGCGGCATGTATTCCGTCTGCGGCGCGCGCAGCGGCACGTTGAGCGTCGCGGTCGTCAGATTGGGGATGACCAGCTCGCCCGGTCGGCAGGGCGCAGCGCAGTTCTGCGCGTAGCGCGTGTTGCGGGTGATCTGCCAGAAGGTGCCCTGGCCCATCGGCGTGGCGAAGCCCGTGCCGAAGGTGAACACACCGTAGGGAATCGCCTCAGTGCCGATCACGTAGCCGTTGAGGCTCTGCAGCGCCATGCCCAGGATGAATCCATAGGGCAGCGGATACGTGCCGGCGACCTTGAACTGCTTCAGCCACGGCAGCCCGTTCTCTGCCTGGTTGCAGAACACGGTGAAGTTGGGGTCGGTACCGGCGCTGCAGGTGTTCGACAGCGTGCGCTCGAGATTGAACGCGCCGAAGATCCGCGCACCGCGGCCGGGACGGGCGTTGAAGCCGAGTTCGAAGCCGTTGTAGACGCGCGTGATGTCCGGGTCGTGCACGTCGACGTTCTGCACCGCCGTCAGGAACTGCGGCTTGACGTTGTAGGCCGGGATGATCGCGCCGTCGATCGGGCTCACCACGTCGACGCGGTCGAAGCTGTCGAAGTTGCGCAGCACGTTATTGCGCTCGGTGATGTCGGTGAAGCGGTTGTGGTACCACTCGCCCGTCAGCGTCAGCTTGTTCCACAGTTCCTGCGTGGCACCGAGGTTGAAGGAGTACTGGCCGGGACGCTGGATGTCGGGGTCGGGCGTCGCCAGGGCGCGACGGCCGAAGTTGGCCGGCAGCTGCCCGAGGTTGATCTCGCAGCCAGGCGTGAGGAACGTGCAGCCGCGTTCACCCTGGGCGATGTCGTCGCCGTTGAGATCCTGCCAGGTCAGGTTCGCGGTCGTCAGGGCGGTCGGGCTGTAGAGCTGCGAGAGACCGGTCGTCTGCGCCGTCATGAAGCGGTTGAGCCCGGTGCGGATGGCGGTCTTGCCGTTACCGAAGATGTCCCACACGACCGACAGGCGCGGCGAGAAGTCGCTCCACGTGGGCACCGCGATGTCGTCGTAGGCGGGCGAGTCGGCGAAGCGGCCAACCTGCGCCTTCTGGCCCACGATGCTCTGCGCCAGCCGGTCGTAGCGCACGCCGTAGTTGATCGTGAAGTTGTTCAGCCGCCACGAGTCCTGCGCGAAGATCGCGAACTGGCCGTCCATGTTCTCCTGCACCTCGAGCGGCGTGTTCAGCACCGTGACCTGCTGCGGCACGCCGTTGTTGTAGGTCTGGTACAGATCGGCGTTGGCGTTGTTGTAGCGGCGGAAGATGCCCCAGCCGTAGTGGATGCCGGCCTTCATCGAGTGCGAGCCGGTCACGCGTGACAGCGCCGCCGTCAGGTTGTAGCGGTCGGGATAGTTGCCGAGCTGCGCCGCCGAGGCGTTCCACAGGAAGTCGGTGCTCAGATCGTTCTTGCGGACGTTGCGGAACCACTCGGGCGTGTTGCGTTCGGCGAAGATGCCGTCCTGGTACAGGTTGTCGTAACGCTCGCGGTTGAACGAGAAGCCGGTCTCGAGCAGCAGGCTGGAGGTCAGCGTGGACGTCCACTTGGCCGAGCCGGTCGCGAAGATCGGGGTGTTCCACACGACCGAGGCGGTGCGGGGGTCGGTGTTGGCGCCCATCGCCGCCGCGCGCAGGCGCAGGGCGCGGTCGTAGTAGACGGCGAACTTGTTCTTCTGCGACATCTGCCACGTCAGGCGCAGAATCGGGTTGTCCATCTTCTCAGGCGATTCGCCCTGCTCACAGGCGATCGCGCCCGAGAGGCACTGCGCAAACGCCTGCGGCGCCGGCACGTTGGTGGGCAGGTTGAACGTGTTGGGGACGAACTTGTCGTAGCGGGCGCGGCGGTAGGCGCCGAAGAACCACAGCTTGTCCTTGACGATCGGGCCGCCCTGTTCGAGGTTGAACTCGAGGAAGTTCGACACGCGGTCGACGTTGCGGACGCCGAGGCCGAGGAGTTCGTCGGTCAGGTTGTTTCCCTGCCAGGAGGCTGGGCTCGTCAGATACTTGAGGCCGCCAGCGAACCGGTTGCCGCCGTCCTTGGGCACGAGGTTCAGGTTGACGCCGCCCGTCATCGTCTCCGAGTTGCCGCCGGAGGTCATGTAGACGGCTTCCTGCGTCATCGCCTCGTTGTGGTAGGCGTTGACGGCGCCGTCGCCCATGAGGCCGTTGGTCATCATGCCGTCGACCATGACGACCGTCTGGGCCGAGCCGGTGCCGCGGACGAAGAAGTAGGTCTGCTGCATGGCGCGCGACCCGCCCACGTCGGGCTGGTTGAAGGTGACGCCGGGAATGAGCTGGCCGAGGCCCTGGATGGTACGCCCCGTGGGCACGGAGTCGAGCACGTCGCGCGACAGCACCTGCTGCTTGACGTTGCTCTGCACGTCCACGAGCGGCGACTGGCCCGACACCGTGACCGATTCCTGCAGAGTGCCGACGGCGAGGTCGGCGTTGATCGTGGCCACGAAGTTCGACGGCAGGTCGAGTTCGCGCTTGATCACGTTGAAGCCCTGGAGCGTGAACGTGAGCACGTACTTGCCGGGCCGCAGGTCGATCATGCGGTAGGCACCGTTCTCGTCGGTCACCGCCGTGCGCACCTTCTCGATGAGGGCTTCACTTGCGGCTTCGACCGACACACCGGGCATCACGGCGCCCGTTTCGTCCTTCACCACACCACTGATGGCGCTCTGAGCGTAGGCGGGGGCAGAGAAGAGTCCAGCTCCCACGAACGCCAGGCACAGCGCCAACGCTAGCCTGGTCCTAATCGACATGCTTCAAACCTCCAAGGGCGAACAACCACCGGATCCGGCGCGACACGAACCGGAATGCGAAGTTCGCGCCGCGACATAGGCTACAGACGTCACGCGCATGAGTCAACGGCGAAACGCCGAAAACACCTGAAAAACAAGGGGTTTAATGCATGAGCGGCGTCGATAGCATCGATTACCCGCATCAATAATCATTGACGATCCATCACATTGGACGGCGCGATGGAACGAAGAACAAAAAGCCGGTCGGCGCGAAACCGACCGGCTGGGTCCAGCACGACATTACCGCTTCGGCGCAGTGACATGCGCCGCAACGGCTGAGCTACTTGATCGTGACCTTCACGTAGGCGTTGGTCCAGCAGCACTGGAAGCCGCCGCCGCCTTCACCCGAGTTGTCGTTCGCCTGCGCACGCAGCACGTACTCGCCGGGCGCCGTGAACGTGGCCGTCGTCGTGGACTTCCCATCCGCGCCGATCTTCGGGCGCTGCTCGGCGATCTTCACGTCGCCGCCGGCGGGCCCGCGGTGCAGGTGCCACGACTGCACGAGACGCGGCGTGCGACTGGCCTGGGCCGGGTTCTCCCCTTCTTCGGTGTGCATGTCATCGGTCGTGATGACTTCAAGCGTCACGGGCTGGCCAACCGATCCGGTGAGCGTCTGCGCCGTTTCCACCGGCGGCCCGGTGAAGGTCTTGCCGGTCGGCGTGAACTTGAGCACTGGCGGCGTGTTGCCCTCGCCCATGTCCTTGAATGGCTCGATCTGGTAGTCGGGAATGAGCCCCACCGGCACCGAGGCCGGCTTGCCATTGGCCACGACCGTCCAGGTGTAGCGCTTGTCCTTGCCGAAGTCCTTCGGCACCTTGATCGCGAACACACCCCAGCCACGGCGCGGCGTGAAACGCGTGGGCTGCCCCAGGTCGGGTCCGCCCGGCTCGACGCGGTTGTTCGGCCCGACCGGAATGTCGAGCGTCTGCTTCTGGTTGCGGTTGAAGTACCCGAGCAGCAGGTTGTAGCTGCCATCGGGATTCTGGTACCAGCCCTCGAAAGCGGGATAAACCTGCTGACCGCTGTCCTTGAGCGCCTCGAGCGGCAGCTGCCGCCCCTCGGGCGCCGCAAGGGCAAGAGCCACGACGGCGGCGGCAACCGCCGCGGGCGCAATCGCGCGAAGCGAGAAGAAACGAGTCATTGCCTGCACTCCATCACAAAAGAAAACGGGGGTGCCGCCCTTCGACAGCACCCCCGCTGAGATCCTTCGTCCTGCACAGAGCGACCGCTCCGCGGCCTACTGCTGCTGACGGTCCGAGGTGGTCGCCGTCTTGGCCTTGCGCTTCTCGACCTCGACCTTGAAGTCGGCGTCGTCCATGTAGGTGATGTTCACCCACGCGTGCGCCATTTCGTCCACCGTGCGATCGCCCCAGCCCACCCACTGATTCGGATCAGGGTTGTTCTTGTTGGCGGCGGTGTTGTCGTGCCACGAGGTGATGCGCAGGATCGTGCCCTTCGGCAGGAGCGGCGCCGCGTCGTCGGCGTAGACGTAGTTGGTGTGCCAGTTGAAGCTGTAGTCGCTTACCTGGCTCAGCATCTGGGTGCCGCCGGTGGGCAGGATGGCTTCCATCGACATGGCCTTGCCGCGCAGGTGCATGTGCGGCTGGAAGTTCTCGACGCGGCCGGCCTTCTTCATCACGTGGAAGCCCTGGGTGACGCTCAGGGAGTTCGGGGCGATGTCGAGGGCGCGGTTGCCGCCGGTGATGCCGCTGAAGAGTGCCAGCGTCTGGCGGAATTTCGGCTCCTGGCCCTTCGGGTAGAAGTAGATGCCGAGTTCGACCGAATCGGTGATGTCCTCACCCACGGCGTGGTAGTGGATGTCCCACACGATCTTCGAGCCGGGCTTCATGAGCTTGCCCGAGCCCTCGCGCATGATCTCGCCCTGCTTGCCAACGGCCCATTCCATGAAGAGGCCAGGACCCGGGTCGTCGCCGCCGGCGGCGGCCGAGTTCCCGGTCTCGCCGTCTTCCTGCTGCAGGCGCGCCAGCGCGTGGTGCGTGATCTTGCGGCCGGGAACGGTGGACGGACGCATCTCGATGGCGCGCACCCAGCGGTCTTCCGTGAGGCCCGTGGCCTGCACCGGCTTGTACCAGGCGTCCATCGCGTTGCCCTTCTGCGTGTAGGCAGGCGACTTGATGATGAGGTCGGGCTTGCCGTAGAGCTTCTCGAAGTTCCAGCCGTCGTTCACCGGCCACTCGATGGCCTTCGGCATGTTCTTCACGTCGCCCTTCGGCGCGCCGGCCGCCACCCACTTGACGATCGTGTCGATCTCGGCGTCGGAGAGCGAGCGGTCGTTTTCGAAGTGCTGGATGCCGAGCGACTTGTCGATGTGCCAGGGCGGCATCTGCCGCGTCTGCACACGGTCACGAATCGAGCGCGCCCAGGGACGCGACTGCTCGTAGGTGACAAGCGACATGGGGGCGATCGAATCGGGCCGGTGGCACGACTCGCACTTCGCCTGGAAGATCGGCGCGACATCCTTCGTGAACGTCGGAGCGTTCGCGGCACTCTGCGCGAACGAAGGCACTGCCATCAACGCTGTCATCGCAAACGCGCCCGCGAGCGGGCGGTACTGACCGTAGGTCATTGCTCGGTCCTCCAAAAACGTGAGACGCCAGAGACTGGGTGGGAAATCTTACCCGTATATCGGCGAAAATTTCTAC
>JBIKUN010000255.1:0-2900 GCA_044347565.1 Vicinamibacterales bacterium
CCCGAGCGTCAGCCCGCCGCGTCGTCGCGGGCGCGCAGGGCGGGTGGAGGCGGTGCTACGAGTCTGAGCGGTCGGCGCGTGCGCGGGTGCGGCAGGTCGAGCGTGTGCGCGTGCAGCAGGTAGCCGCCGTCGCCGGGCAGGACGTGCGTGCCGGCGAGTGGCAGGCCGCCGTCGGTGTACAGCGGATCGCCCACGAGCGGATGCCCGGCCGCGGCCAGGTGGATGCGGATCTGATGCGGCCGGCCGGTCGTGATCTGCACGTTGCAGAGCGCGGCGCCGCCGCGGCGTTCGTGCACCGTGACCACGCTGTGGGCGGCGCGGCCCGCCGGGCTTGCCGCATGCAGCGTGCCGAGCGTGGCATGCGGCACCGGGCCAATCGGCACCGCGATCTCCCGCGAGGTCCATGGCGGGTCACCGGTGGCCAGCGCGCGGTAGACCTTCGTCACGGTGTCACCGCGCCACTCGCGGCCGAGTGCGGCGGCCGCCTCGCGCGTGCGGGCAAAGAGCACGAGGCCGGACGTGCCGCGGCCGAGGCGATGTGCAGGATGGGCGTCGCCGAAGCGCGCCCGCACGAGCGCGAGCAGCGTGTGCTCGAGAAACCCGCCGGCGGGCATCGTCGGCAGGCCACCCGGCTTGGCCACGGCCACGAGATCGGCGTCCTCGTGCACGACGTCGAAGGTGCGCGGCACGTCGGGCTCGTCCCACGGCGGACGCTGCCACACCACGATCTGACCCGCGGCCAGCACTTCCGCGCCGGTGGCCACATCGCCATCGACCGTCACGTCCGCGCCGGCAAGACGGGCCGCCCAGGTCTCGGGCGACGAGTGCGCGTAGGTGGCGGCGAGCCATGCGGCGAGCGTGCGGCCGGCGTCGGCCGCACCCACCTGCACGCGGTAGGCGAAGCCGTGATTGAGGGCCATGACGGCGGCGTCACTCGGAGCCGTCGGCGCGGCTCACGTCCACCCAGCGGTCGTCGCCGTCCACGGTGACCCGCAGCTGCCACGGGTTGCAGCAGACCTCGCAGTCCTGGACGAGCACGCCGCGGGTGTCGGGCTCGAGGTAGATCTCGACGTTCTCGCCGCAGTACGGGCAGGTGATGGTGAACTCGGTCTCGGGCATCGCGCGTCGAGCTTACCGCGACGACGCGAGTAGAATGACCCGCCATGCGAGCCCTCGTCCTTGCCCTCGTCACGCTGGCGGCCCTGCCGTCGAGCGCGTTCGCCACCTGGTCCGTCATCGCCGTGGACCTCGCCACCAACCGTGTGGTCATCGCCTCGGCCACCTGCGTCGACCGCGACGACCAGTTCCTGATGGGCGTGCAGGCGGTGGTCGTGCCCGGCAAGGGCGTGGCGGCGTGTCAGGCCGGTGTCGACGGCACGCACAAGAATCAGATGCTCGTCTTCGAGGAACTGACGAAGGGCACCGAGCCGGCCCGCATCATCGAACTGCTGAGCGCCGATCCGGCCTTCCAGAGCCGCCAGTTCGGCATCCTCGACCTGCAGGGACGCGCCGCGGGTCACTCCGGGCTCACAAACGGCTACGTCTCGCAGGACATGCACGGGCAGGTGCCCGGCACGCGCATCCACTACTCGATTCAGGGCAACATCCTGCGGCCCGGGAACGTCGTCGGGAACGCGGTGCAGGCCTTCCTGAAGACCAACGGCGCGCTGACCGACCGCGTGATGGCGGCGATGGAGGCGGCCGACGGCTCCGGCGGCGACAGCCGCTGCGTCTGTCCGCCGTGGCCCACCGACGGCACCGCGCCGGCGATTCCGTGCGACGGCCGCACCGCGCACATCGCCTACATCCTCATGGCCGATCCCACCGACACGAACGGCGACTCGCACAACAACGGCACGTACGCGATGTACCTCACGGTGTCGCAGCCCGGCCCCGACAAGGGCCCGCAGCAGGTGAAGCCGAACGCCGGCGAGAACCTGAATCCGGTGAAGACGCTGCGCGTGCGCTACGACGCCTGGCGGAAGACGCAGCCCGCGTCGTTCCGGTAACGAGGACGCCATGACGATGCGACCCGCAGCCGTTCTCGCGCTCCTCGGCGCGCTCTCGTGTGTGTCTCCGGCGCACGCCGGACAGGCGCGCCTGCTGCCGCCGGCGCCCGTGCCGCAGCCGCCGGCACCGCCCCCGCCTGGACCCTTGCCCTCGCCGGCCGCGATCCGGCCGCGCGCGGTGTCGGTGATGACGCTCGAGTCGCCGGCCTTCGCCGATGGTGGCCTCATCCCGGTGGCCCAGGCCCAGACCGGACGTGACGTGTCGCCGCCGCTCACATGGAGCGGTGTGCCCGAGGGCACCGCCACGTTCGTGCTCGTCGTGCGCGATCTCGATGCGGTGGCGCCAGGAGGCGGGGACGACCTGCTGCACTGGCTCGTCTGGAACATCCCGGGCACGGCCACGAGCCTGCCGGCCGGTGTCCCCGAAGGCAACGCCCCCGAACCGCCGCGCGGCGGCGGGGCCGTGCCGCGGCCGCCCACCGACCGCCTCCGCCAGATCAGCGCGACCGGCCCGAACTACCGGGGCCCGGCCGCGCCAGCCTCCGGGCCGATGCATCACTACGTGATCGAACTCCACGCGCTCGACGTGTGGATCGACGTGCCGGCGGTGGGGCAGTCGCCGGCCGCCACGCGGGCCGCGGTGTTGGCGGCGATGGCGGGTCACGTGCGCGGCAAGGGCGTGCTCACCGCGCGCTACCGCCGCCCGGCGCCGTAGCGCGCCGGGGCGGACGCTGACACCGGCCGCGGCGGGCAATCGTCGAACCGCCGGCATGCCGGGCCTGGCCGGCGAGTTACTATCGAGACCGTAATGCCACGACGTGCCGCCTCCGCCCTCGGCTTCCGCCTCTTCGTCATCGCGCTCCTCGTGGCCGCCAGCGTGCGGCCCGCTGG
>JBIKUN010000028.1:0-36009 GCA_044347565.1 Vicinamibacterales bacterium
CGACGCGCTGGGCGGCGCGCCAGGACCGCCTGTCGTCGGGCGACCTGGCCGACCACCGCATCTCACCCACCGGCACACCGGCGTGGGTCACGGTGGACGCGTTCGGCGCCGCGCCGCTCGGGCGGCGCCTGCAGGTCACGGGCGGCGTGCGCAACCTCTTCGACCGGCTCTACCGCGTGCACGGGTCGGGCATCGACGCGCCGGGCATCACCGCGTGGCTGGCCCTGGGCGTCCGCCCGTGAGTGGAGTGTCGGCGAACGGCTGAGTGAGGGGGCGTGGGCGATCTCTCGCCCACGCATACCGGCGGTTACGGATCGAGCGGGTCGGTCGGGTCGGCGTGCAGGGCACGGACCGACGGCGTGAACTCCTGATCGAAGGCCGAGAGCCGGCGGCCGAGCGTGCCCGGCAGGTGGCCCATCTCGCGCTGGCAGCGCTCGCTGAACTCCTTGCTGCTGATGTAGGCGCTCTGCCCCGCGTCCGACGTGATGAGGACGGGCGACGCGGGCGGGAAGCCGTAGCGCAGCACGAGCCGGGCGGCGTTCCGGAGGTTGGTCGTCGTGTGGCGGGCGTGCGGGTCGATGATCACCGCCTCGGGCGGCACACCGAAGTCGCGCACGAGCGAACGCTTCATCTCGAGCGCTTCGTTGAACGGCGTCTGGTTCGGGTGCACATAGCCGCCCGAGACGAGGATGAACGGCGCCTGCCCCTTGCGGTAGCGCATCGCGGCGAGTTCGAGCCGCATCTTCGCCCACGGATCGAGCGCCACGTCGTCGCGGTCCGGACCCGCGCCGGGAACCACGATGGCCGTGTACGGAAAGTCGGCCCAGCGAATCGTGCCCGCACGGCGGACCGCCGCGGCGTTCTCGCCGTCGTGCATCGGCTCGAAGCGGCCGGCCTCGTCGCGGCGATTCGCATCGAGCAGGCGGCGCGCGAAGGCCAGCGTCGGCGCATAGAAGGTCGTCAGTTCATCGCGCTGCTCGTGCAGCACGGTGGCCATGATGCCGACCAGCCGGCGGTACGACTCCGACACCGGGTCGTACGACACGGCGTCGATCTTCGGATACCGCGGCGCCTTGCCCTGCGCGTAGGTCTCGACGATGCGGTTGAGGCCGGCGGCCGTCTCCCGCCAGGCGCCGGCGATGAGCGCGGCGTCGTCGCCTGCCACGTACGCCTGCAGCATGCCCGACGGACGCAGATCGCGCGCGATGAGCGCACGCACATCCTCGTCGCCCGCCGCGAGCGCCACGAGCGCCCGCTCGGCGCTGGTGATGTCGGCCGCGGTCCACGCGAACGCCGTCGCGATGCACGTGGTGTCGGTGCCGCAGCTCGTCGCCGCCTTCGCCAGCGCCTGCATCTTCGCGTCGCGCAGTGCCTTCAGTGCCGGCGCCTGCTCGATCGCCGCGCGCACACGCGGCGTGCGGGCGACGGCGTCGAGCAGGTAGAAGTTCTTCCCGATGACGGGATCGGCGAAGGTGATCGGCCGCCAGGCGGACGCTGCCGCGCCCTCGGCTGGTGGCGGTGTGGCCTTCCCGGCGCCCGGTGCCGGCGCCACGTGCGCCGGCGCGCTGCCCGTGGCCGGGTTGTAGCGCGGATGCGCCGGCACGATCGGATTGCCGCCGGGATCGTTCGCCGGCGGCTCGCCGCTCCTCAGCCAGGCGGTGTAGGCAAGGTCGCGCAGCAGAGCCGCGCCGCGCGCCGTCTGCTGGATGACCAGGGTGCGCGCTTCGACGTTCGCGGCATCCGCCAGGGCGCCGGCCTTCTCGAGCCGATAGACCTGCTCGGTGTGACGCCCCGCCTCGTCGAGATGCTCGACGATCGCGGTGAAGGGGTCGGCCAGGCGCCGCGCCGCCGGCACCTTCGGCTGGATGTCCCCGCCTTCGAGCTGCATCAGGTCCACGAACTGCGTCTCGAAGAGACCGTGCACGCGCGGGTTGGTCGTGTAGCCGCGCGGATTGGCGCCCTGCCAGCCGTCGTGATGCACCGTGTCGTGCAGCGGCTGCGCGCCATCGGCGGTGTAGTGCCCGGTCCAGCCCATCGCGTACGCGATCTCGAGCTCCGCGAAGCGCGTGTCTTCCTTCCGCTCCCGCAGCGCGCGATACGTGCGCATGCCGGTCAGCATCCGCTCGTAGCCTTCCACGGCGGCGTAGGCCATGGTGCCCGTCCAGCGGACGTTGGTGAGCGCGGCGGCAGGGTCACCCGCCGCCGCCAGGCGCCGCTGCTCGTCGTAGAGCTTGAGCACGAACTCGTAGCGCGACCGCGGGATTTCGGTCATGAACGAGAACTGCTCCTTGAACCAGCCGTGGTTCGGATCCTCGAGCATCTTGAGGAAGGGCTCGGAGGGGCGGCGCCACGCATCCGGAATCACCGACAGATAGGCGATCCAGTCTTCGTGCGCCTTGAGGAACGCCGGGCCGTCATCGGGCAGCGTGCGCACGGCCACGCGGTTGATCCACGTGTGCGCGCGCACGCCCCAGGCCGTACCCGACGGCGCGGCGATGACGATCGCCGCGGCCACGAGCAGCGCCGCGATCGCGCGGCGCCGCCCGGCCGGCCCGGTCGAGGTGCTGTCGGCCATTAGAAGAGCACCCGCGCGCCGAACTGCACGTAGCGGCCGGGACGCGTGCCGGTGATACGGCCGAAGTCGGCCGCGCCGTCGCGGTTGACGACGGCGCCGGTGCAGCCGGCGATGCTGCACGACGCGTTCAGGCGGTTCAGCAGGTTCTCGGACTCCACCATCAGCTCGATCGTGCCGATGTCGGCGATGCGGACGCGGCGCGACAGGCGCATGTCCACCTGGAAGTAGTTCGGGCCGACGAAGGCGTTCCGTCCACGGAAGAGCGCGCGGTCGTTGAGCACGAGGTCGTTGTTGAGGTCGGCGCCCGCCGTGGCGTTCACCGGGAAGCCGCTGTTGTAGAAGACCAGCGTCGAGAGCTGCGTGCCGGTGAGCCAGCGGAACGGCCCGCGCTCGATCTCCGGGGCGAACGACGCCTGCGCGCTCACGTTGTGGCGCAGGTCACCGGGGCTCGGGCCCCAGTCGCGTTCCGGATCGGTCGGGTCGGTCAGGGCGCCGCCCTCCATGTCGCCGATGCTCCTCGCGCGCGAGTAGCTGTAGCTGCCGCTCAGCTGCAGGCCGCCCGCGAGGCGCTGCCGCACGGTGAGGTCGAGGGCGTGATAGCTGCCGCGGCCCAGGCTCTCCACCAGGTTGATGGCGCGGAAGGCCGGGTTCGGCCGGTTCGCCGATCCGGTGAACACCGGACGGCCGTCGGCGAGCGTGCTCGTGACGGGGCCGAGGTTGATGTCACGCGCGTACGGCGTGTCGCGGTGGCCCCAGTAGCTGTAGCCGACGGCGAGGAGGAGGTGGTCGGTGAGCTGGCGTTCCACCGTCACGTTCGCCTGGTGGGCGAACATCGTCTCGAAGTTGTCGGGGAACACGGTGATGCTCGGGGGGGTCGTGAACGCCGAATCCGCCGTGGCCAGCAGGGCCGGGAACTGCGGCGCCCGCGCGTCAGTGCCGGGCACGACGTAGCTCAGGATGCGGCGGCCGTTGATCTGGGCGGCGTTCACGATGAGCCCGAGGCTCGTCGTGTCGTAGAAGAGCCCGTAGCCGGCGCGCACCGACGTGCGCTGGCTGCCGCCGGGACGCCAGGTGAGGCCGAGACGCGGCGCGATGTTATTGGTGTCGTCCACCACTTCGCGCGACAGCGGATACGGTGCCTGCGCGTCGAGCAGCGGGTAGTTCTGCAGCTCGTAGCGCACGCCGGCGCTGAGCGTGAGGTCGTCGCGCAGCCGGATCTCGTCCTGCAGGAAGAGGTTGAGGTAGTGGAAGCGCAGCTTCAGCGTGGGATCGCCGAGCTCCTGCTGGAGCTGCGTGTAGGTAAAGGGCCGGCCGGTAGCCGGGTCGATGCGGCCGGCCACTGTGTTCAGGTACTGATCGAGCGGCGTGACAGCGCCGCGGCTGCCCGCGGCGGCGAGGCCCGCGAACGAGAAGTTGCGCGCCAGCGCGTTGGTCACGTCGAAGCCGGTGGTCTGGTAGTCGATGCCGGTCTTGAGCGAGTGGCGGCCCTTCGTCCATGTCAGGTTGTCGATGAACTGGAGGCTGGCCTCGACGCTGGTCGAGCCGGCCGTGGGGTTGACGCCGAAGTTGGCGACGTTGTTGATGCTGATGTTGGCGCCGTTGGCCGTGACCTCGCCGTACGGCTTGCGCTCTTCGGCGCGGCGATTGAAGCCGAAGCGCAGTTCGTTCAGCAGGCCGCTGCCGAACGTGGTGGCCAGCTGCGCGCCGACACCGTTCATGCGGTCCTTGAACGACACGCTGCGGCTCGGCGTCGTGAGCCCGCCGCCGCCTCCCGGCTGGTCGTTGGTGAAACGCGTATAGCGCAGGAAGCCGCTGTTGCGGTCGCTGGCGCGGAAGTTGACCTTCAGGCTGGGCGTGTGGAACGTCTCACCGAAGGGCGAGTTGCCCAGGTCCGACGCCGGAATGCCGATGGCGGCGGCCGCCGCCGGATTGATGGTGACGGGCTGCGGCAGCTTGAGCGGGTTGTATTCGTAGTTGGCGAAGAAGAAGGCGCGGTCGCGGACGAGCGGCCCGCCGGCGTTGCCCTGCACCATCCACCATTCCTGCTGCGGCTTGACGGCAGCAAGGGGTGGACGCGCTGCCCACTCGTTCGGCCGGAAGAGCGACATTGCGCCACCGCGGTAGGTATTGGTGCCCGAGCGGCTGACGACGTTGATGACACCGCCGGCCGCGCGTCCGAACTCCGCCGAGTAGGCGCCCGACAGCACCTGCATCTCCTCGACGTTCTCGGGCGTGCTGATGACGAGGCGGATCTGGCGGTTGGTGCGGCGCTGCGAGTTGTCGATGCCGTCCATCGACCAGGCCATGCGGTTATGGCCGCCCACGAGGAACTGCGTCGTGCCGAAGCCGGTGCTCGGCAGCCCCTTCACGCCGGGGCCGACGAGGTGGAAGTTGTAGACGTTGCGCGACGTGATCGGCAGCGTGCGCACGGCCTCTTCGCTCAGCACGGCGCCCGAGGCGCCCTGGCCGGCGAGCACCATCGACGCATCCGCGGTGACCTGCACGGTCTCGGTCGTGCCGCCCACCGCCAGCGGGATCTCGACGCGCGCCTGCGTGCCGACGCTGAGGCGGATGCCGGTCTGCTGATAGTCGGCGAAGCCCTGTGCGCTCACGAGGAGCTGGTATTCGCCTACCTGCAGGAGCGGAAAGCGGAAGTAGCCCTGACCATCGCTGGTGGTCTCGCGCACCTGGTTCGTGCCGAGATTGAGGGCGATGACTCGCGCGGCCGGCACCGAGGCGCCGCTCGGGTCGCGGACGAAGCCGTCGAGTGCGCCGTCGGAGGCATTGCTCTGCGCGGCGACGCGCATCGGCGCCGCCAGAAGGAGGAGGACGAGGAGGGTGAACAGTCGCTGCATCGTGACGATCTCCGGATAGCGGGTGAACCCTGGTATCGTGGCCGTCCGGCACGACGGCAACGGCAACGCGGCGTAACGGCCATGCGAAGCCCGTCCTTTGCACGCGCGTCACGCGGTGCTGGTATCGGGCGGTCGATGCGGGCAGCACGATGGGGCCTGGCCGGTGTGCTCGTGGTCGCGGCGCTCGGGTTGGCCTCGGCGCCCACTTCGGGGGCGTGGACGCCGCGGGTCTGGCTGCACGCCCACAACTGCTATCCGGACGAGGGGCGCGGCGCCGATCGGCTGGCGCGAGCGCTCGCCGCCACCCGCGGCACGGTGGCCATCGAACAGGACGTCGTGTGGGACGGGGGCCGACGGCAGCCGGTGGTCTCACACGACACCGAACTCGACGGCTCCGAGCCCACCCTCGAGGCGCACTTCTTCGGGTCGCTGGCGCCGCGTCTCGACCGCGCGCTCGCCGCCGGCGACACCGCCGCCTGGCCGCTCGTCGTGCTGCACCTCGACTTCAAGGCGAATGAGCCCGCACATCACGCGGCGAGGCTCGGGCTCTGGCTGCGCTTCTACACGCTGAATGGGCACGAGCCGAACGACGCGGGCTGGACGGCGGGCTACAGCTTCGGCACGCTCGATGCGGTGCGGCCGCGGTGGCAGGCGGCCATCGCGCGGTGAGTGAACGCGGCTACGGCCGGTAGACGAAGCGGGCCAGCCGCAGGGCGTCGGCGGGCGGACGTGTGAGGCGCGCCCGCGCCCACTGCGCGGCGTCGTCATCCAGATCGAAGCCGCCCTCGCGCAGGTCCGCGAACTCGCGGGCGTCGATGCGCGCGCGCATCAGGCCGTGCCGCGCATGCCCGGTCGCATTCAGCAGGTGATGGCCGATCTCGTGCGCGACGGCGCGGCCGAGGACGACCCCGAGTTGCCGATGCACGAGTGTCGTCGGAGCGTCGGCGAGGCGGGCGGCGTCGAGCACACGACGAGCCGCCGCGACAGACGCCAGCGCCACCGGTTGACCGGCCCCGTCACCCAGCAGTTCGGCCACCGGCCACTGGTGGCCGTCGCGGCTGGCCGGGGCCGCGGCCGCAGAGACGATGAGGACGCGCATATCCACGGCGGCGTCGCTGAAGGCGGCCGTAGAACCGATGTCGACCGTGATGCCCTCGCGGCGCCAGATTCGGCGGATCTCGTGCTCCGCCGCGGCACGAACATCGATGGGCAGCCCCATCGACGCCGTGAGCGACAGGCGAAAGCGCGGCGGCACAGACCCCGGTGCGCCAGTGGCCGCGCCGAGGGGCGGCGCCGCGGCTGCGAGACTCGCGCACACGAGCGCCCACGACCAGCCGTCGATTCGCACGAGGCCTTGTCGCACGAACGTTTCAGATGTGTCAACAACGAAACAGCGGCGTGACGCGCCGCGGCCGTCGTCAGACGCGCTCGAACGTCGCCGTGTCGCGGTTCTTCCGCACCTGGTCCCAGGGAAAGCACTGGCCGTTCATGACCACGTAGACGCCCGGCGGCAGCACCTGCGCGAAGCTGAGGGCGCTGCCCAGATTGAAGAGACCGTCGGAGCTGCCGAACGCGTACGGGATCATCGCGCCGGTGAGCACCACGGTCTTGCCGGCGAGGCCGGCGGCCGCGATGGCCCGTCCGGTCTCGACCATCGTGTCCGTGCCGTGCGTGACGACGATGCGATCGACCTCCGACTGGCGGCACTGCTCGACGACGAGCGCGCGATCGGCGTCTGTCATCTCGAGGCTGTCGATCATCATGAGCGTGCGGATCGACACCGGCACGCGCGAGCGGCCCTTGTCGAGCATCTCCTGGACGTGGGTGTCCTTGAAGAACAGCCGTCCACGCACTTCGTCGTATTCCTTGTCGAATGTGCCGCCGGTCACCAGGATTCGGATCATGGAATAATCTCGCGTTATGTACGCCATCGCCATTGTCCGCTACCGTCGACCCATCGAGGAAGTCGTCGCCGCCACCGACGTGCACCGTGCCTACCTGCGCCAGCTCAAGGCGGCAGGCACGCTCGTCGCCGCCGGTCCGATGGACCCGCGCTACGGCGGCATCTTTCTCTTGAAGGTGTCGGACGACAACCCGCAGCGCGACCTCGACGCCATCCGCGACGGCGATCCCTTCCACCAGCAGCACGTCGCGCAGTACGAGCTGCTCTGCTGGAACGTCGTGCTCGGCAAAGACGACCTCGACCGGATCGCGGCGCCGCCGGTCGTCTGAGCGTGGAACCGGCGCCGGAACCGGCTCAGGCCGTAGCAGCGGCGCGCTGGCGGCGCGGTACGGCGGGCGGGCGGCCGTTCGCTGGCTCGGCCGGCTTCGCGAAGAAGTACCCCTGCCCGAACTGGCAGCCGAGCTGCCGCAGGTATTCCACCTGCGCTTCGGTCTCGGTGCCCTCGGCGACGATCTCGAGCTTCAGCGTGCGCGCCAGGCCCACGATGAGCTTCACGATCTCGCCCTTGTCCTTGTCGGTGCCGATGCCGGCCACAAACGAGCGATCGATCTTGAGCACGTCGAGGGGCAGCGACTGCAGATAGCTGAGCGAGCTGTAGCCGGTGCCGAAGTCGTCGAGGCTGATGCGCACGCCGAGCGCGCGCAGCTGCGCCAGCACCACACGGGCGCGCGCCGCGTCCTTGATGGCGGCGCCTTCGGTGATCTCGAGGCGCAGGCTGGCGGCCGGGCAGCCGGTGGCCTGCAGCATGCCGGAGACACGCTGCACGAGCACCTCCTGCGCGAAGGCCTTGGCCGAGAGGTTCACGCTCACCGTGAAGGCCGGCGTGACCACACCGGCGTCGAGCCAGGCGCGCACCTGACGGCACGCCGTCTGCAGCACCCACTCGTCGATCCGGGTGATGAGGCCCACTTCCTCGGCCACGTCGAAGAACTCGCCCGGCGAGACCAGCCCGCGTTCGGGATGCTGCCAGCGCACGAGCGCCTCGACGCCGACGACGCGGTGATCGCCCAGCCACACGATCGGCTGGTACCACACGCGGAACTCCTCGCGCTCGACGGCGTGACGCAGGTCCGTCTCGAGGCGCAGCCGGCGCACCGCCTCGTCGTGCAGCGCGGCGTCGAACACCGAATAGCCGCCGGCGCCGGCGTTCTTGGCGCGATACATCGCCAGGTCGGCGTCGCGGATGATGTCCTCGCCCGACCTGTGCGCGTCGGTCGCCACGGCCACGCCGATGCTGGCGCTGGCGAAGACGTCCTGCCCGTCGACATGCAGCGGCTGTGCCGCCAGCTGCTGCACGCGCTTGGCGACACGCACCGCGTCGAGCGGCTCGCGGATGCCGTCGAGCAGCACGGCGAACTCGTCGCCGCCGAAACGGGCGAGCGTCGGCTCGGGCACGGTGCCGGCACCGGGCATGCGCGAGACGACGTCTTCGGCGCGCACGGCCGAGGCCAGGCGCTCGGCGAACATCACAAGCAGGCGATCGCCGGCCGCGTGGCCCAGGCTGTCGTTCACGTGCTTGAAGCGGTCGAGGTCGACGAACAGCACGGCGAACTGGTAGTCCTTGCGGCGCAGGCGGCGCGCCAGCGCCCGATCGAGCCGGTCCTTGAAGTGCGAGCGGTTCGGCAGTTGCGTGAGGTGGTCGTGAATCGCGTCGTGCACGAGACGTTCGTGCGCGGACTTGAGGCTCACGCTCATCGCGTTGAACGCCTGGGCCACGGTGGCGGCTTCGGCCGTGCCGCGCACGGGCAGCTGCAGCGCCAGGTTGCCGGCGGCAATCTCGGTGGCCGCCGTGGCGATGTCGCGCAGCGGCCGGCTCAGGTGCCGGCTCAGGAAGACACCACCGACGAGCGACAGCAGCAGCGCCACCACGCCGGCGATGGCGAAGCGAATCTCGAGCCCGTCCACGAACCGCTGCGTGGACGCCCAGTCCGACAGCACGAGCAGGCGCACGGCGTCGCCGCCGGGCAGGTCGGGGCTGAGCGGGAAGACGCCGGCCACGTATTCGCGGCCGCCCACGTCGAGCACGTCCGGCCGCACGCCGGGCGCGGCCATCGTGGCCACGACGAGCGGCTCGGCGCCGGCACCCATCCGATCGCGCAGGCTCATCGCCACCACGCGTCCGTTCACGACGAGCGCCACTTCGCAGCGCGCCAGGTTGGCCAGGTCACGGGCGATGTCGTCAGTCAGGGGATACCCGGCCGTGAACGTGCCGGCCACGCGCTCGCCGTCGCGCACGGGTACCGAGACCGCGAGGAAGAGACGGCTGTCGTCCTGCACGAGCGCGCCGGTGGGCTGGCCGCGCAGCGCCCGGGTCTGCGCGTTGCGCACGACGGGCTGGCCGCTGCCGGAGCGGTCGGCCCATCCGGCGGTGCCGGTCCAGGCGCCATCGGCGCGGCTCACGATCGTGAAGGCCGCATGGAGCGCGCCGCGCTGGCCCTCGGCCAGCGCCGTCGCCGCGCCCGACGTTTCACTGCCGCGATCCCTGAAGGCCGGCGCCCGCACGGCGATGTCCACGACGTCGATGGCAGCGCGGATGCGCAGGTCAAGCAGGCGATGGAAGGCCTCCTGCGCCACCTCGAGGTCGGCGGCCACACGGTCGCGTGACTGCGACGAGACCACGCCCAGAGTGGCGACGAGCACCGCACCGAGCGCGACGGCCACGAGGAGGCCGAGCGCCGAGGCGACGCGCGCTTCGAGGCGCTGGTGCCACGGCAGGTCGCTGCCGGCCGTAGGGGTGCCCATGTCTTGGGTGATCGGGCCGGATTGCGCGACCCTTTAGCCACCTCATCGCACTGAGTTGCACAGTCTGGACCACGATCGACTACACCGAGCTGCGCAGCGTGAGGCGGTGCTGCCGGGCCGCTGGCCCCGCCGCATCTGCATCAACGCCCACGAGAGCCTGACGAGCGCCTACGTCTCGCCGGTGCGGCAGAGCGCGGACGTCACGGTGGTCAAGTGACAGATCCGGGGCTCGGGGGCCGGGACTCGGGACTCGCGCTCAGCGGAAGTACGAGGTCAGTGACAGGCTGAACGCCGGCAGGAGCGGCGTCGTGAGCGTGTCGCCAGAGTCGCCCGCGAGTTCGGCCACGCGCGGAAACGCCCCGCTCGCGTCGCGCCGAAAGACCTTCACGACGTCCAGCTCCGGATCGACGAGCCAGTACTCGCGCACACCCGCACGATCGAAGAGACGATACTTCGCCTTCTCGTCCACACGCCGCGTGCCGGGCGAGAGAACTTCAACCACGAGCGCCGGCGCGCCTCGCACGTGTTTCTCGGTGACGATGTCCTGCTGATCTGCCGCGACGAAGAGCAGATCGGGCTCGACCACGTCGAAGTGGGTGAACACGACGTCGAACGGAGCCACGAAGACTTCGCCGCTGCCGGGATGCGCCTCGACATACGAGGCGAGTGCAACCGACAGGCGCAGCACCAGCCGCTGGTGTCTGGTGTTCGGGCTGGGCGTCACGTAGTGCTCCCCATCGATGAGTTCGTGCCGTCGCCCGTCGTCGGGAAACAGCAGGAAGTCGTCGTATGTGAGCCGCGTGTCTGAACGCTGCGCTGGATGCATCGCGTCGTCTCCGCCCATGGGGGCATGCTACCACCGCCTCTGCGCCCGTAAGTGCGGGAGGCGTGCCATCACGAATTCGCAGGGATTCCGGGCGGGCGGATACGCGATGGCGCAGAAGCTGCACCCGCAATCGCCCCGAACCCTCGCAGTATTCGCCCGTGACTCGGGATCAGCGGAAGAGCGACTTCGCGAGCGTGGCGTGTACGCCCTTCACGCCGTCGACCGACTGCGTCACGTGCAGGTCGGCCGAGAGCGAGCAGAGCATGTAGGCGTCGTCGCGTGAGAGCTTCCGCGTCTCCACGAGGAAGTCGATCATCTCGCGGACGGCGAGGCGGTTCGCTTCGTCGAGGTCTTCGTGCAGGCCCATACTGATGTAGTGCGTGGGCGTTTCGGCGCGCGGCCACTTGAGGCGCCGCCCTTTGTGCAGGCGCACTTCGATCTGCCCGGTGAGCGAGGTCTCGAGCGCGGTGCCGCTCACCTCGCCATGCCCCTGCATCGCGTGGCCGTCGCCGATCGAGAGCAGCGCGCCTGGCACGTGCACGGGCACGAATAGCGTGGAGCCGGCCACGAGATCCTTGTTGTCGAGATTGCCGCCGTGCCATCCCGGCGGACGGCTCGAGAGGCGGCCCGTCTGCGGCGGCGGCGCCACGCCCACCGAGCCGAAAAAGGGCGCGAGCGGCAGCGTGATGCCCGGCGCGAACTCGACCGCCGTCGCCCCCGGCGCCCAGCGCAGCAGCTTCAGCTTCGCGTAGGGAAAGTCATCGGGAATCGTGCCGCCACCCGGCGCGAATGCGTTCAGGCCGAACGTGTGCAGGTAGCCGATTGAGAGGAATCGCACTTCGAGCGTGTCGCCCGGCTCGGCGCCGTCGACGAAGATCGGGCCCGTCATGGGATGGGCGCCAGGGCCGCGATCCGTCACCGCCTGCTCCACCGCCTTGAGCGGCGCGGGAATGTCGGCCTCGGGCACGCCGAGCTGACGCAGGCGGCCCAGGCCACCGGCGATCATCGTCTGCACGTTCACGCGGTCGCCCGAGGCGATCGTGAGCACCGGGCGGACCTTCGCGTCGTAGAAGCCCCAGTGAATGCTGGCCGGCGTCACCGGCAGGTCGTGCACGCGCGGCGCCTGGGCCGTGAGCGTGGCGAGACCGCACATCATGAGGACAGCGAGCATCACGGGCCTGCGGGTCATCGAGAGCTCCAGTTCAACGCTTCGGTCGCCGTTTCGTCGTCTTGCGCTGGCGCAGCGCCTCGCCGAGGGCCCACGACGCCACCATCAGGATGATGAGGCCGATGAGCGCGAGCAGCAGCGGCCGGCTGGCCATCGATTACGCCTCGGAGGCGCGCGGGTTGCCGCCGGTGAGCGCGCTCACCACGAGGCCGATGACGTAGACGGCCACCGCGCCCACGACGTTCAGCCAGAGGAACTCGACCTTCGTCTGCGTGGCCACGTAGCCCACGGCCAGCATGCCGCCGATGAGGCCGATGAACGCGCCGTGTCCGTTGGCGCGTTTCGAGCCAATCGCCAGCACGAAGACACCCAGAATCGAGCCGTAGAAGTACGAGCCGAAGCGGTTCACCACTTCGATGAGCGAGCCGAGCTCCGAGGCATAGATGGCCACCACGCTCGCGAAGATCCCCCAGACGCCCACGGCCGTCCGCGATACCCACAGGAGCTGTGCGTCGGTAGCATCCGCCGACCACCAGCGCCGGTAGAAGTCGATGACCGTGGCGGTCGAGAGCGACGCGAGTTCGGCGGAGATGGTGGACATCGCGGCAGCCAGAATGGCCGCAATCAACAGGCCCACGAGCCCGACCGGCAGGTGCGTGAGCACGAAGGTCGGGAACACGTAGTTGACGTCGTTGTAGGCGCCGTCACCTGACACCGACTTCACGATGCTGACGGCCTCGGCACGCGCCGCTTTCACGTCGGCGGCGGCGGCGTTGAACGCCGCGGAGTATTCGGCGATGCCGGCGGCGTCGTCCGCCTTCTGTACGCGGGTGAGGTTGGCGGCCGCCTCGCGCTGCTGTTCGAAAGCGGCAGTGAAACGCTGCTCGGTGACGGCGTAGTCAGCCGCCCGTGGGCTCGCCTTCACCTGTGCCTCGTGCGCGCCGTTGAAGAGCATCGGCGGCGGCGTGAAGATGTAGAAGACGAACATCAGGATGCCGACGATGAGCACGAGCGCCTGCAGCGGAATCTTCCAGTAGGCGCTCATGAGCAGCGACGTGCGCGCTTCGTCCACCGACTTGGCCGTGAGATACCGCTGCACCTGGCTCTGGTCGGTGCCGAAGTAAGAGCAGAACAGAAAGAAGGCCGCGATAGTGCCCGACCAGAAGGTGTAGCGGTCGGTCAGGTCGAAGCGGAAGTCGAAGGTCTGCATGCGGCCGGTCGTGCCGGCAAGCGACAGCGCATCACCCAGGCCGACGCCGTCCGGCAGACCTGCGACGAGCATCACCGCCGCCGCCACGAGGCCGCCGACGATGAGCACCATCTGCTTCACGTCCGTCCACGCCACGGCCTGCACGCCGCCGAACATCGTGTAGAAGGCGGTGGGCAGCGCCAGCAGCAGGCACGTGCTCGTGACGCTCAACCCGAGCATCACCGACAGCACGACGGCCGGCGCCGAGATGACGACGCCCGTGGCCATGGCCCGCGAGACGAGGAACAGGAACGACGTGAGCGTGCGCGTCTTGGCGTCGAAGCGGCGCTCGAGATATTCGTAGGCCGTGTAGACGCGGGCGTTGTGGAAGAACGGCACGAGCGTGACCGACAGCACGATCATCGCGATGGGCAGCGCGAAGTAGAACTGGAGGAACTTCATGCCCTCCGCGTAGCCCTGGCCGGTCGTGCCGATCATCGTGATGGCCGAGAGCTGCGTGGCCATCACCGACAGGCCCACCGCCCACCAGGGCAGGCTGCGACCTGCCAGCAGGTAGCCTTCGAGTCCCTCGGTCTGCTTCGAGAGGCGCAGGCCGTCCCAGGCAATCCAGGCGAGGTAGGCGCCGATGATGATCCAGTCGATCGGATGCATGGGGCTACGGGGTGAAGATCTCCTGGAGGGCGTAGAGCGCCACCAGCACCGCCACCCACGACGCGGCCACCCGCACGTACTGCTGATGCATTGCGGTCACAGTGCCTTCACCGCGGCTCGGAGCTGGGCCGCCGACTGGGCCAGCGCGTCCTTCCGGCCCTTCCACCACGCTTCGTCGGCGGCAAGCGCCGCGCGTGACTGGGCGATGGCTTCGGTCGTGCGTTCGGGGGCCGGGCCGCCATGAGTTGTGCGGATTTCGACGAAGTGCCGCGGGCTGAGCACCTTCTCGATCGCGGCTTCGTCGTAGCTGATGGGCGTGCCGAGCACCTCGGTGGACGCCTTCACGAGCAGGTCGGACATCATCGCCGACGGCTGATCGTTCTTGCCGCGGATGACCTTGCCGGCGATCTTGTGGGCGGTACCGAACGGCAGCCCGTGATCGCGCGCCAGCGTGTCAGCCAACTCGGTGATGGTCGTGCCACCTTCGCCGGCCCGGGCTTCCATGCGCTCGATGTTGAACTGGGCGTCCTGAAGGGCCGCGCCGACGATCGACACCATGCGCAGCGCGTCGCGATACATCGACGCGATGAGCGGCTGCAGGTCGTCTTCGGTGTCGTTGATGTCGCCGAACGGTGTGTTGTGCACGGCGGTGATGATCGCCTGCGCCTGGCCTACGGCCTGGCTGCCGATGCCGCGCGCGTGTTCGAGGGCGACCGGGTTGCGCTTCTGCGGCATGATGCTGCTCGACTGCACGAAACCGTCAGCGAGCCGCAGGTAGCCGAATTCCATCATGCCCCAGAGCAGCAGGTCCTGCACCACGCGGCCGAGGCCCACGATGGCCACGGCCGTGGCCGAGGCGCCTTCGAGGGCGTAGTCGAACGTGGCGATGCTGCCGTAGGTGTTGCCGGTCGGCGCGTCGAAGCCGAGCAGCGCGCTCGTGCGCCGGCGATCGATCGGGAAGCCGGTGCCGGTGATGGCGCAGGCGCCGAGCGGATTCACGTTGGTCGAGCGGTAGGCCGCCTCGAGCCGCTTGCTGTCGCGTTCGAGCTGCTCGATGACGGCGAGCAGGTAGTGCGCCACCGTCATGACCTGCGCCGGCTGCGTGTGCGTGTGCGCGCCGTAGATCGTGTGGATGTGCTGCGCGGCCAGGCCGAGCAGCGCCGAACGCAGCCGCAGGATGCCGTGCCCGAGCGCGGCGATGCTCTCGCGCTGCCACATGCGATAGGTGGTCATCGCGATGTCGTTGCGGCTGCGGGCGGTGTGCAGGCGTCCGGCCACCTGCTCGCCGGCGGCTTCGGCGATGAGGTGCTCGAGATAGAAGAACAGGTCCTCGTAGGTGCCGTCGAAGGGCACCGTCACGACCGCGGCGGTGGAAATGCCGTCGAGCGCCGTGCGGAGCACGCGGGCGTCGCCCTTCGACACGATGTGGCACTCGGTGAGCATCACCAGGTGCGCGTAGTGGATGTCCATGAGAGGCGCCAGCAGGTGGGTCTTGGCGTCCTCGAAATTGTCGGTGAGTACGTGGGTGACGTACTCGGGGGCAAAGCGCATTTTGAGCAGTATACTGCGCCCGGCCGACGGTCCCGGACGACCGCGCGCCGCCTGGAGGACGTCATGCGGAAGACCGGTCTCGCCGCCCTGCTCGTCGTTGCCGCGCTCGTCATCACGCCGCCCGCGGCGCCCGCACAGACACCGCTGCAGGGCGCCCGCGCAGCACTCGCCGTGCCGGGACTGCGCCAGCCGGTCGAGGTCATTCGCGATCGCTGGGGCCTCAACCACATCTACGCGCAGAACGAGGAAGACCTGTTCATGGCGCAGGGATATCTGGCGGCCAAGGATCGCCTGTTCCAGTTCGAGATCTGGCGCCGGCGCGCCACCGGCACGGTGGCCGAGATCCTCGGGCCGCGCGAGCTCACGCGCGACATCGGCACGCGCCTCCACAAGTTCCGCGGCAACCTCGACGCCGAGCTCAACCATTACCATCCGCGCGGCAAGACGATCGTCGAGGCCTACGTGCGTGGCGTGAACGCGTTGGTGGACGAGGCGATGCGCACGCCGGCCACGCTGCCGATCGAGTTCCGCATGCTCGGCATCACCCCCGGCAAGTGGACGCCCGAGGTGGTCATCTCGCGCCACCAGGCGCTCACCTCGAATGTGGAGAACGAGGCCACGCACGTGCGGGCGCTGGCCGCGCTCGGCGCCGACCGGCTCAAGGACCTGCTGTGGCTGCAGGGTGGCGACCCGCCGCTCACGCTCGACCCGCTCATCGACCCGAAGACCTTCCCGGCCGATGTGCTCAAGACCTACAAAGCCTTCCGCGACACCATCCGCTTCGAGCCCGGCGACATCGTGCCCGCGTATCGCGGCGAAGCCCGCGCGGCTCTCGATGCGGAGGCGCCCGGCGGCGACGGCTCGCGGCTCGCGCTCACGCGGTCGCTCGATGGCAGCCGGATCGTGGATACGGACATCGGCTCGAACAACTGGATCGTGAGCGGCGCAAAGACGCAGAGCTCGATGCCGATCATGGCCAACGATCCGCATCGCGTCATCGAAGCGCCGTCGCTGCGCTACTGGGTGCATCTCGTCGCGCCTGGCTGGAACGTCATCGGCGGTGGCGAGCCGGTGCTGCCGGGCGTTTCCATCGGCCACAACGAATACGGCGCCTGGGGCCTCACCATCTTCGGCACCGACGCGGAAGACCTCTACGTCTACGAGACGAACCCGGCCAACCCGAACGAGTACCGCTACCAGGGCCGCTGGGAAGCGATGCGTGTCGTCACCGAATCGATTCCGGTGAAGGGCCAGGCGGCCGTGACCGCCACGCTGAAGTTCACCAAGCACGGCCCCGTGCTGCACGAAGATACGGCCAACCGCCGTGCCTACGCCCTCAGGGCGGGCTGGATGGAACAGGGCGGCGCGCCGTATCTGTCGAGCCTGCGCATGAACCAGGCGAAGACGTGGGCGGAGTTCGTCGAGGCCTGCACATACAACCGCATGCCGTCAGAGAACATGGTGTGGGTCGACAAGACCGGCACCATCGGCTGGCAGGCGGCCGGCATCACGCCGCTGCGCACGTGGAGCGGCCTGCTGCCCGTGCCGGGTGATGGCCGCTACGAGTGGGACGGCTACCTGCCCATCAACGCGCTGCCGAGCGAGGTGAATCCGGAGCGCGGCTTCGTGGCGACGGCCAATCACTACCTCTACCCGAACGACTACGCCTATCCGAACGCCCGCCACTACACGTGGGCCGATCCCTACCGCGCGCACCGCATCGAGGAAGTGCTCGGCTCGGGCCGCCGCTTCAGCGTGGCCGAGATGACGCGGCTGCAGAACGACGACCTGTCGATCGCGGCTCGGGCGGTCGCGCCGCTGCTGCGCGACCTGACATTCACGAATCCAGCGGTGGCGAAGGCGCGCGACGCGGTCACCACATGGGACTTCGTGCTCGACAAGAACTCCGCCGCCGCGGCCGTGTACGAACTCTTCTCGCGCCGTCTCTTCACGGCCGTGCGCGAGGCCTCGATTCCCGCGGCCGCGCGCGCGTCGGTGCCGGCCGGCCTCATCAGCACCAAGCGCGTCATCGACTTCCTGTGGGCGCCCGACAGCCGCTTCGGCGCCGAACCCGTGAAGGGCCGCGATGCCATGGTCGCCACGGCCTTCGAACAGGGCGTTGCGGACGTGACCGCGCGCTTCGGGCCCGACATGGCGGCCTGGAAGTGGGGCGACGAGAAGCTCCACCACGCGCTCATCCGGCATCCGCTCTCGACGGCCGTGAACGCCGAGATGAAGAAGAAACTCGAAGTGGGCCCGTTCCCGCGTGGCGGCGACGGCACGACCGTGAGCGCCACGGGCGGGCAGGACAACCAGACCGGCGGCGGCTCGCTCAAGATCGTGGCCGACACCGAGAACTGGGACAACAGCGTGGGCCTGAACACGCCGGGCCAGTCGGGCGATCCCGACAGCCCGCACTACCGCGACCTCTTCGAACTCTGGGCGCGCGGCCGCTACTTTCCCGTGGCCTACTCGCGCGGCAAGGTGGAATCGGTGGCCGAGTCGACGACCACGCTGTCGCCGGGCGCACCAGCGGCGACGGGGCGGCAGCAGTAGGGCGCTGGCCCGGAGCCCCTGGCAGGGACTACGCTGGCGGCATGAACCTCCACGGAGCCACAGCACTCGTCACCGGCGGCAGCAGCGGCATCGGCTTCGCCATCGCGAAGACCCTGGCCGATGCCGGCGCGCGCGTTGCCATCACGGGACGCGACCAGGACAAACTCGCCCGCGCCGCCGCCACGATCGGCGCACACGCCATCCGCGCCGACGTCTCGGTGGAGGTGGACGTGCAGCGCACGATGGCCGACGTGACCTCGACCTTCGGCCACCTCGACATCCTCGTGAACAACGCCGGCATCGGCGTGTTCAAGCCGCTCGTCGCGCAGGACCTCGACAGTTTCACCCGCGTCTTCGCCACCAACGTCACCGGCCCGATGCTGATGGGCCGGGAAGCGGCCCGCCACTTCGTGACGCGCCGGCGGGGCAACATCGTCAACATCGCCTCGACGGCCGGCACGCGTGGCGCCCCGAACGGCACGGCGTACTACGCCAGCAAGTTCGCGCTGCGGGGCATGACGGAATGCTGGCGCGGCGAGCTGCGCCAGCACAACGTGCGGGTGTTCCTCATCAACCCGAGCGAGGTGCTGACGCCGTTCTTCGACAACATCGGCAAGCCGCAAGCCGACAACCCGACGAAACTGCACGCCGAGGACATCGCCCACGCGGTAAAGGCGGTGCTCGAGATGGACGACCGCGGCTTCACGCCGGAGCTGTCGATCTTCGCGACCAACCCGCGCGACTGAGGCGGACCGCGCTCAGCCCCTGTCAGCCTTCGGCTGGCGGGCGCTGCGCGCCTTGCGGAAGCTGGACACGAGTTGCAGCTCGCGCAGCATCGAGCTCTTCTTGGTCTGGTGGCCGCGCATGCGGCAGAGGATGTCGTCGAGCACCTTCACGGCCTGAAGGATGTACGGGCCCTTGTTGAGCATGACGCACTCGGCACGGTGCGCCATGGCGGCGTCCGTGACCTCGGCGCGTGACGGTACGCCCTCCTTGGCCAGCGTTTCCAGCACCTGCGTCGCCCAGATGACCGGCACGTGCGCCGCTTCGCAGAGCCAGAGGATTTCCTCCTGCACCTCGGCCATGCGCTCGAAGCCGCATTCGACGGCCAGATCGCCGCGTGCGATCATCACAGCGCACCGCGGCGATTTCATGGCTTCGAGCAGCATCGCCGGCAGGTTCTCGAAGCCGCGACGCGTCTCGATCTTGAGCACGATGGCCGGCTGCTTGTCGCCAAGTGGTTCGAGCACTGCGCGCAGGTCGCGGATGTCCTGCACGGAGTTCACGAAGGACAGCGCCACCATGTGCGCGTGCGCGCCGACGAACGCGAGGTCCTCGCGATCCTTGTCGGTGATGGCCGGGAGACGCACGAGTGTGTCCGGCAGGTTGATGCCCTTTTCGCTGCCGAGCTTCGCCCCCTGGGCACGCGTGCGCGTGATGCGCACGTGCAGCCGGTCGGCCTCGCGCCGCTGCACGACGCCGCCAATCTTGCCGTCGTCGAACCAGATGCGATCGCCGCTGCGCACATCTTCGAAGACCTGGTCGGCCGTACATCCGATCATGGCCGGCGTCAGCACACGTCCCCGGTCGTCGCGTACGGCGGGACGCCCCACGGTGGTCGAACGGGTGACGACCAGCTCGTCGCCGGTCATGAGCGTGAGCGGCACTTCCTGCGCCTGCAGCGCGCCGACACGCACGTCGGAGGCGTCCGGCGGGATCATGTGGTCGCGATCGACGCGCAGCGCCGTGCCGGGCACGATGTAGGCGGTCTCGCGCGCCTCGGCCCAGCATCCTTCGTCGTCGACGGCGACGATGCACAACGTGCGGGCCGCCCCGCGGGCGTCGTCGAAGTGCACCGTGTCGCCACGCACCAGGCCGTGCATCCAGGTGCCGGGCACAGGCAGCGCCGCGTCGGCGGGCGTGGGCGCGGGCCGCGGCGACTCCTCGGAGAACAGCCAGACGCGCGCCGGCTCGGTGACCTTGCCGAACGCGTCGCGGCGCGGGCGGACCTTGACCACCGCCGGTCCGGGTTCGAGGGGACCGGTGCGCACTTTCGGCCCCGCCAGGTCCATGATGACGCGGCACGGGCGCCCGTGCCGCTCTTCGGCGCGGCGCAGGTGCTCGATCATGCGCCCCCACTCGGCGGCCCCGTCGTGCGCGCAATTGACGCGCATGCAGTCCATACCCTGCTGCAGCAGCTGCGACACGAGGGCGTAGTCGTCGGCAGCCTCGCTCGGCATCGTGACCATGATGGCCACGCCGCGGCCGGACGGTCGTGGCCCCAGCACGGCCTCGGTGTGGGCATCGAGCAGCCGCTGCCCGCCGGCCAGGTCAGTCCGTGGCGCCGTGGAGTCGGCCGGGACGGCGGTCGTGCCGGCCAGGCCTCGAAGGACGGCAAGCACGGATTCCACGGCGGCCAGGACATGCGATTCGGCCCGGCCGAGGGACGAGAGGCCCGCGGCTGCGAGCCGCGCCTGAAGCGGCCGCTGGTCGCCGCTGCGCAGCGCCAGATAGTGGAGCAGATTCCGGGCACTCTCCTGATGCTGAGGATGCACGTGCTGCATGAGGTCGGCGGTATCGTCGACCAGTTTCAGCATGTCGCGACGGACACTCTCGACGTCATCGATCAGGCAGGCGAGATCGTCCGGAGGGAGCATCGTCTGCATAGCGCCAGTAGGCCGCACTGATGTGACGGCGGCGCAACTCGCCGGCAGGCGGTGCCCGCGCCTCAGCGTGCCGTCCACGGCCGTCTCGCCGAGCGCCTTCGAGAGCGTCACCGTCCAGCAGCCACGCTCGTGCCGCAGTGTCTCGATGAGCGTCGGCGGCGTCTGCTCCTGAACCAAAGTGTGGACTACAATATGGTCATGAAAAAGGTCAGCGTCGCGGAGGCCAAGGCACAGCTGTCGAGCCTGCTCGACGACGTGGAGCACGGCGAGGCTGTCACGATCACGCGGCACAACGTGCCAGTGGCCGAACTCCGCCCGCTGACCCAGGCGAACACCGGGCCTCGGCCCTGGGGGCTCGGCAAGGGCGCATTCGTCGTCCCGGACAACTTCAACGATCCCCTGCCCGACGACCTGCTGGACGCGTTCGAGGGGCGATCGACGTCGTGAGACTGCTCCTCGACACCCAGATCTTTCTCTGGATGGTCAGCGGCGACGAGCGACTGCCGCTGGGGATACGAGACACGGTCTGCGGCGCCGACGCCGCCGTCTGGCTGAGCACGGCGTCGGTCTGGGAGCTCGCGATCAAGCAGCAGCTGGGCCGGATCGAGCTGCCGGGGCCGGCCGCGGACTTCGCCACGGCCGAACGCGCGCGGTACCGTGTGGCCTCCCTGCCCATCGACGAGGCCTCCGCCGGGCACCTGCCGAAACTGCCGTCCCTGCACAAGGACCCGTTCGACCGGATGCTCGTGTGCCAGGCCATCGAACATGAGTTGACGCTGGTATCCGCCGACCGGGTTCTGCGTCGGTATCCGATCAAGACCCTGTGGGCTGGAGAGTAGCGTGGAACCGAGTACGTCCGTAGATGCCACGAGCTGCGTCGATCCCAAGCTCGTCGCCGAAGTCAGCCGCCGCCGCACGTTCGCCATCATCTCGCACCCCGACGCCGGCAAGACGACGCTCACCGAGAAGCTGCTGCTCTATGCCGGCGCCATCGAACTGGCCGGCGCCGTGCGCGGCCGGAAGACGCAGCGCCACGTGGTCTCCGACTGGATGGACATCGAGCGCGAACGCGGCATCTCGGTGACCTCGGCGGCCCTCGACTTCGACCTCGGCAACTGCCGCGTCACGCTGCTCGATACGCCCGGCCACCAGGACTTCAGCGAAGACACCTACCGCACGCTCTTCGCGGTCGACAGCGTCATCATGGTCATCGACGCCGCCAAGGGCATCGAGACGCAGACGCGCAAGCTGTTCGAGGTGTGCCGGCTGCGCAAGCTGCCCATCCTCACCTTCATCAACAAGCTGGATCTTCCGGGCCGTGACCCCTTCGAGCTGCTCGAGGAGATCGAACGCATCCTCGGCATCCACACGGCGCCGATGAACTGGCCGATTGGCTCGGGCGATCGCTTCCGTGGCGTGTTCGATCTGGTCACGCAGGAAACCCACCTCTACGAGCGGGTGAAGGGTGGCGGCTTCCGCGCGCCGGTGCGCGCGACCGACGCCAGTGACCCGATCCTCGTCGACATCCTCGGCAAGGACGCGCACGAGACACTCATCGGCGACACGTCGCTCATCAAGGGTGCCGGCACGGCGTTCGACCGCGCGGAATACCTCGCCGGCAATCAGACGCCCGTCTACTTCGGCAGCGCCCTCGACAACTTCGGCATGGAAGCGCTGCTGCACGCGCTCGAGACGCTGGCGCCCTCGCCGCAGCCGCGCCTGACCGAGCAGGGCATGGTCTCGCCGCTTGCGCCGGGCTTCTCGGGTTTCGTGTTCAAGATTCAGGCGAACATGAACCGCAAGCACCGAGACCGCGTGGCGTTCGTGCGCATCTGTTCGGGCGTGTTCGAGAAGGACATGGCGGTCGTGAACGCGCGCGACGGCGACTCGGTGCGCGCCACGCGTCCCTACCGCTTCTTCGGCGGCGAACGCGAAACCGTGGAACGCGCCTATCCCGGCGACGTCATCGGCCTGCCGAACCCCGGCAAGTTCGCCATCGGCGACACCCTCTACGCCGGGGCGCTCGTGCGTTACCCGCCGGTGCCGCGTTTCCCGCCCGAACACTTCGGACGCGCCCGCCTGCTCGATCAGCGCTCGAAGCAGTTCGAAGCCGGCGTGACGCAGCTCGAGGAAGAAGGGCTGATGCAGGTCGTCTTCCCGGTGCACGGCCGCCGCGAGCCGATCCTCGGCGTCGTCGGGCCGCTGCAGCTCGACATCGTGGAAGCGCGCCTCAAGCAGGAGTACGGCGTCGAGTGCAAGATCGACCCGATCTCGTACGTGGCGATGCGCTGGGTGAAGGCCGACGCGAAGACGCTCTCGGACATCGAGAACCGTTCCTCGGGCGTGCTGCGCGCCGTGGACCGCGACGAGCGGCCGGTGCTGCTCTTCGAGTCACCGTGGCACCTCACCTACATGCAGCAGCAGAACCCGAACCTCGAGCTGGCGACGCTCGGATAGCCGCACGCCCGCAGACGGGGCCGGCGTTCACGGCGGGGTGACGATCGACGGCGCGAATTCCGCGCGGCTGGCGGTGTCCTGCCAGCGCGTCGCACTGGCGGCGGTCACGCACACATCGACGCCGTCGAGCACGCCGCAGCTGAGCGGTACGGGCGTGGCGGCGGCGAGCGCCGCACGCATGGCCGGACTGAGCACGTAGACGCTGTCGTCGCTGACCCGGCCGGCGCGGACGTCGGCTTCGAGCGTGGCGCAGTAGCGCAGCACGGCATCCGTATCGTAGCGGCCGGCGTTTCCCGTGTTGATGGTGACGCCGCTGGTGCCAGCCAGCAGTGAGAACGGCAGGTGCGGCCCCGCCACTGGCGACCATACGGCCGCGCACATATCGGGCGGCACCATCACGAGATGCCGGTAGGCCGGCACGACCACCGTCCACGCGGCGCTCTTCACCGGCGAGTCGTAGTCGGTCCACTCGGGACTGCGTTCGCGCGCATGGAGGCCCCGGTAGGCCGTGCTCAGGTCCACCGCCTGAAGCACCACTGCGGCAGTCATGAGCGCGATAGCAGGGCGGCGCGGCAGTCGTCTTACCACGGCCATCGCCACCACCGCGAGGACGGCATACATCGTGACCCAGCCGAAGCGGCCTGTCGAACGAAACGCTGACAACGCCGGCGGGGCCCAGGCCATGAGATCCACGAGCGTCCACGGGCCGAGGGTGATTCGCGGGCTCAATGCAATGACGGTGCAGGCTGCCACGCTCAGCCAGCCGGCGCCAAGACCGGGGCGGTGTGCGGCGTTCCGTGCTTCCGTGGCCAGCGCCACCGCCAGCAATAGCAGCCAGCCGGCGCCGAAGTAGACGAGGCCCTCGTACTGACCAGGGAGCGCGGTCGGCAATTCCGGCAGCAGCGTCGTGAAGCCCATCCCGGTGAATGGCCCAAGGAGGTTCATGGAGAACAACCCCAGTCCTTCAGCCTGCAGGTTCGCGCCGGCACCGATAAGGAAGAATCCACACAGCCAGAAGATCGCACCCATCGTCGCAGTGACGGCCGCGATCCCGCCTGTAAGGCGCGCCGCGGCAAGGGATCGTGGACGCACGTCGCACACCCGGTTGGCAAGTGCGCCGGCCGCCAGCAACCACACCATCGCGGCCAGGTAGGGTTGGGTGGCGGCGACGACTCCAGCGAGCACCAACCATGCCGCCAGGTGCCAGCGGCGCGCCTCCCGCATGCCGTCGACCAAGAGCCAGATTGACGCAAGCAGCAGCCAATGAGCGCAAAGGGCCGGGTGCCCAAGCCGGTTGAAGAGCGCCGGCATCTGCACGAAGAGCGCGGCTCCGAGCAATTGCAGTCGCCAGTCCGGAGTGGCCAGCCGTAACAGCAGCACGCCGAACACGCCCTGCAGCACGAAACACAAGAGGAGCCACGCCCCCAGGAACTGAAATGGCGTTGGCAGCAACGGATGCCACGGCTTCAGAGCGAACGACGCCAATGGAACCGCGTCGGTATTCCCGATGGACGTGCCCACCGGATACCCGACACCGTCGATGCGGCCCGGGGGCCAGTGCCATGGTTCGTGGCGGAAATGAGTGAACGCGAGCATGTAGATCTGCAGGTCGTTACGCATCGTCCAGCCGAGGTTCGACGGGCGCACGATCGCCGTGCCGAGCACGGCCACGAACAGCGCGGCGCCGATGAGACCGCCGCCGAGCACTGTTCTCACACACCGTACCTGTCGCGCAGGATGCCGGCGTGATGCGCGAAGTGTCCGGCCACGAGCCACACGAGCGCCCGTGCCGTCACCCGCTTGCCGTTGGCTACGCCTTCGCGGTCGATGGCTGCCGCGTCGAGCGAGCGGATGAGCGCGAGCGACGCCATCCGCACGGCCCGCAGTTCCGCCACGACGCTCGAGAGCGTGCGCGACTCGAAACCGGCCTCGAGCTGCCAGGCGTTCTCGTCGAACCCCGAGAGCGGCGTGCTGTCGGCGCGCGCGATGCGCAGCAGCCGGTAGGCGAACACGCGCTCGGTGTCGGCCATGTGGCCCACCACCTGCACGACGCTCCACTTGCCCTCGGCATAGCAGTGGGCGACTTTGTCTTCCGGCCACGTCGCCATGTAGGCGAGCACGTCGCTCTGCCGCGCCAGCAGTTCATGGGCGTCGTCGATGGGCGCGGTGGCGTCGAGGTAGGGCTGGTAGAACGGGGCGTAATCGCCCGGCTGCGGACGGCCGATGGTCATGCACTCACTCCTGTGGCGGCGGCGAGCGCGTCGGCCACCGGGCCGAGGCTCGCCAGGCCGTAAACGTCGCGGCGGAACTGCGGAAGGTAGACGCGCGGCCGGCTGGCAAAGCGCGTGGCGATTTCGTCGAGATAGACCTGTTCCTGCTCGCGGCGGGCGGCGAGGAACGCGTCGGTGGTCTCGCGCGGCAGCACGCGGTTCACCACGAGCCCGCCCACCTTCACGCCGGTATCGTCGAGCTGCGCGAGCGCGCGCGCCGTCTCTTCGATGGGCAGGCGTTCGGGGATGAGCACCAGCACGAAGGCGCTCGTGCGGCCGCTCATGAGGCGGGCCCGCAACCCCTGCAGGCGCTCGAAGCGATCCTTGAGCGAGAGCAGAATGGGATCGTTCTTGTCGTCGCCTTCCACGCCGAGCATGGCGCGGCGGGAGCGCGTGAGCGCGCGGATCCAGGCGTCCATGAGCTCGGGCATCTTCACGAGCCGCAGCGTGTGGCCGGTGGGCGCGGTGTCGAAGATCACGAGGTTGAAGCGCGTGTCTTCGCCGCGGATGAGCCCGCCCATGCGATCGAAGAGCGCCACTTCCTCGGCCCCCGGCATGCTGGCGGCAAGATCGATCTGCTTGTAGGCCTCTTTGAGAATGGCGTGCCCGAAGAGATCGCGCACGCGGTCTTTCACCTCGCGCACGTAGCGGGCCGACTCGGTGGCCGCATCGATCTCGAGGCCCCACAGGTTTGGCAGCAGCTCCGTCGGGTCGGCGCCGATCGGCCGCTCGAAGATGTCGGAGGTCGAGTGCGCCGGGTCGGTCGAGACGAGCAGCACCTTGCGGCCGGCGCGGCTGGCCGCGAGCGCCATGGCCGCGGCGCAGGTGGTCTTTCCCACGCCGCCCTTGCCGCCGAAGAAGAGCACCTCGCGGTCGAGCAGACCCTGCATCGTCAGCAGCACGGCAGGCTGCCGACGGGCGAGCGGTCCATGCCCATGCGCCGATGCCAGAGATGGAACTGATCGAGCAGATGCGGGTAGACCTCGAGCAGATAGAAGGCCGCGGGGTTCGGCAGCCCGACCACTTCCATGTAGCAGAGCAGCAGGAAGTAGTCGTTCAACTCGGCGGCCTGCTGCTTGAGTTCACGCTCGTAGCGCCCGTAGGCCACGCCGTGAAGGATATCCCGCAGGTTTTGTGCGATCGACATCGCCCCCATGCTATCCGTGGGCGGGCCCGGTGGCCAGCACTCACCTGTTGCGTCGCCAACGGCTGTGGGGGGGGGGCAATTCCAGGCGCGACTGAGAAATCCCTCCCGTCACGAACTGGCGATATCCGGGCGTTGTTCGCCGGCGCCCTGCCTGCAAAGGCACGGTTCCTGCACCGGGAATCGATGGAGGTGCGGTCATGCCCCTGCCAACCAATAAGCTACCCGCCGTCGACGTGTCTGACAATCCGACCGGATGCTGCGCCAGACACTACGGCCACAACTACGTCGTCGGTGTGGCCAAAGTGCGATAACGGGCACTGCGCCGACAGGACACGCCGCCCGCCCCGCCGGGGGCGTGGCTCGCGCCCGGGGGCCGTGGCAGCCGCTTACTGCGCGCGCAGGAACGCGATGACGTCGGCGGCGTCTTCCGTGGTCATGCGGAAGCGCGGCATCGGCGCGCGCGCCCGGCCGCCGATGCGCTTCATGGCGCCGTCGGTGAGCAGGCGGAGCGCCTCGGCGTCGGAGTATCCCGGCAGGCCGGCGATACGCGGCGCGATGAGCGGCCAGTCGGCCGGCCAGGGCACCTGCACCGGCAGCGGGCCGCCGTGCAGGCGGGTTTCAGGGATGATGACGCCAGCCTGGTCGCGGGTGGAATGGCACTCCCCGCACATCGCCACGCGCTCGACCAGGTAACGGCCGCGCGCGGCATTGCCGCGCAGTTCGGCCGGAGCCGGAGCCGTCGCCGTCGCGGCGTCCTTCTGCTGGGCCGAGAGCGCCGCCGGCGTCAGCCAGGCGGCCCCTGCCGCCATCGCCACGCCCGCACACACCGCTACCCGGACCCACCCGCACACACCAGTCATGTCGCCTCCAGCAGGGCAGCCGGCGCCGACTGCCACCCGTATATTAGGCCCGGGCTGGAAGCGGCAACTGTCACAAATCGTCTACGGGGCCGCTCAGCGGCCGAGCCACGCCTCGAGGTGCGCCTTCTGTTCGGCGGTCTGGTCGGGCGCGGGCTGCAGCCGCCACGGCCGCCCGGGTTCGGCGGCGAGCGTGACCTCGAGCGTGACGAGGCGGTCGCGACGCGCCACGAGCAGGCGGACCTTGTCGCCCACCTTGTACTGGTCCATGCGCGCCACGAGCCCGTCGGCACGCACACGCAGGTCATCGATGGCGAGGAGCTCGTCGTCCACGTTCACACCGGCCGCGTGCGCGGGTGTGCCGCGCCGCACGACCGACACGACCAGCCGGCCGTTGTCGTTGCGCGTCGACGCGCCCATCGTGGGCCGGGCGTTCGCCAGGTCCACCGGCGTGAAACGCAGGCCGTAATAGCCGAGCGCTTCGGTGAAGTCGAGTTCCTTCGTGCTGCTCACCGCGTCGGCGAACCAGGCGGTGAGGTCCACGCCGGCGGCCTCGGCCATTGTCTGCTGGAACTGTTCGGGCGTGTAGCCCTTCGCACCCGAGTAGCGGTCGTAGGCGAGGCGCATGGCGGTGTCGAGCGTCTTCGCGCCGTTCGTCGCCTTGCGGATCCTCGCATCGAGCATGAAGGCGATGGCGGCGCCCTTCGTGTAGTAGTCGATGCTGGTGTTGCCGCTGTTCTCGTCGGGACGGTACTGCTTGATCCAGGTGTCGAACGACGCCATGTCCACCGGCTGCACGGTGCGCCCGGGCCGCATCTGCACCTGCTCGATGGCATTCGAGAGCTCGTCGAAGTATTCGGCCGGAGTCTGCAGGCCGGCGCGGCGCACGAGCAGGGCGCCGTAGTAGTCGGTGAAACCTTCGGCCACCCACAGGCTCTTCGTGTAGTTCTCGGTCTCGTAGTCGAACGGCCCGAGTTCCACCGGCCGCAGCCGCTTCACGTTCCAGTTGTGGAAGTACTCGTGGCCCACGAGATTCAGCCAGTTCACGTAGGCGCGGCGGGTGCGCGTGGTGAAGCGGCTCGACATCGTGAGAAACGCGTTCTTGTGCTCGAGGCCGCCGCCGGACTCGGTCACCATGTTCAGGAAGAAGTAGTGGGGATAGTCGAGCTTCCCCATCGCCGCCCGGCCGGCAAGGACGATCTTCTGCACGTCGGCGGCGGCGCGGTCGGCGTCGAAGAGCGAGGGGTCGCCCTCGAGCACGAGGTGATGGCGCTTGCCGTCCACGTCGAACGTCTTCACCACCGGGTTGCCGATGATGATGGGGCTATCGACGAGCGTGTCGAAGTCCTCGGCGCGATAGCTGTGGGCGCGGCCGGCCACGGGCATGAGCGGCGTGGCCGACGTCTTCCACGCGGCGGGCGGGTCGATTGTGACCTCGTGCGGGCGTGCCGCCTTGTCGGCGAGCGTGAGGAAGGTGGGCGCGCCGTTCAGCATCGCGAAGCCGGCTTCGATCCAGTTGTTGCGTACGGTCATCTCGCGGCCGTAGACGCGGTAGCGCACGGTCACCGTGGCGGCGCCACCGGTGTCGATGCGCCAGCGGTTCTTCGCCGGCTTCACCGCCGTGAGCGCGCGGCCGCCGTCACCGGTGGCGGTAAGCCCTTCGAGGTGCCGCTGGTACTCGCGCACCAGATACGAGCCCGGCGTCCACACCGCCATCATCAGCTCGATCTGCGGACGGCGGCCGGTGGGAACCACGGCCTCGACCTCCATGTAGTGCGTCTGCGGCGAGGGGAAGCGCAGCGTGTAGCGGATCGGGTCGGGCGCGGACTGCGCGGAGGGCTCGGACATCGTGACGGCGGCGAGAAGAAGGGCGACGGAGACGTGCAGAACGCGACGCATGGCGCTATTGTAAAGCGGGGCCGAGACCTGCCGTGACGCGACTGACCGACCACAAGACCCTGGGCATCGCCTACGCGAACACGTCGGGCGTGTTCATGGTGGTCGGGTTCCTGCTGATGCTGCTGTTCCGCTGGCAGCTCGCCTGGCCCGGCCAGCCGATCCCGATCGCCACCGCGATCTTCGGGGACACCAACGCTCCCGGCGGCATCCTGCTGCCGGAGTTCTACTATCAGCTGGTGGCCATGCACGGCTCGGTCATGATCTTCCTGGCCGTCGTGCCGATGGCCGTGGGCGCGCTCGGGTCGTACTTCGTGCCGCTGCAGATTGGCGCCTCCGGGCTGGCGTTTCCCCGCCTCGGCGCCGCCGGCTACCTGCTGTACCTGGCCGCCGGGCTGCTCATGACCGCGAGCTTCGTGCTGCCGGGCGGCGCCGCCAACTCGGGCTGGACGTCGTATCCGCCGCTCGCCATCCTCGCCTCGTCGGGCCAGACGGTGTGGCTCATCGGCATCCTGATGCTCGGTGTGTCGTCGATGCTCGGCGCCATCAGCCTGCTGGCCACGGTCGTGGCCTACCGGGCGCCGGGCCTCACGCTGATGCGCCTGCCGTTCTTCGTGTGGTCGCAGGTGATGACGGCGCTGCTCCTGCTGCTGGCCTTCCCGGCCCTGCAGGGCGCGGCCGTCTTCCAGCTCATGGACCGCGTGGCCGGCACGAGCTTCTTCCTGCCGTCGGGCCTCGCCGTGAGCAACACACCACTCGCGGTCTCCGGCGGCGGCAATCCGCTGCTCTGGCAGCACCTCTTCTGGTTCCTCGCGCACCCCGAGGTCTACGTGCTCATCCTGCCGGCGATGGGTGTCGTGGCCGAGGTCATCACCGCGCACGCGCGGCGCGTGCTGTGGCGCTACGGGCTGATGGTGGGCGCCGTCGTGGCGCTCGGCGCCTGGTCGATGGTGGTGTGGGCGCACCACATGCTGCTCACCGGCATGAGCACGACGCTCAGCAGCTTCTTCCAGATTACGACGATGGCCGTATCGGTGCCGTCGGTGATTCTCATCACCTCGCTCGTCGTCACGCTCTGGGGCGGCGCCATCCGCTACACCACGGCCATGTGCTTCGCGCTCGCCTTCCTGCCGATGTTCGGGCTGGGCGGCGTGACCGGCCTGCCGCTCGGCCTCGGCCCGAGCAACCTGATTCTGCACGACACCTACTACGTCATCGGCCACTTCCACTACCTGGTGGCGCCGGGCACGATGTTCGCGCTCTTCGCCGCCATCTATCACTGGTTCCCGAAGGTCACGGGACGGCGGCTCGACGAGCGGCTCGGCCTCGTGCACTTCATCGGCTCCTTCGTGGCGATGAATGCCGTGTTCCTGCCGATGTTCCTCATGGGCATCATGGGCGTGAACCGGCGGATGTACGACGCCGGCCTGCAGTACCAGCTCGCCGAGCCGACGCTCGCGTGGAATCCGCACATGACGTGGAGCGCCGTGGCCCTCGGCGTCTTCCAGCTCGTGTTCGTCTCCAACGTCGTGTGGAGCGCGAAGCGGGGTGTGCCGGCCGAGAACCCGTGGCAGGCCACCACGCTCGAGTGGGCCACTTCGTCGCCGCCGCCGGCCGGGAACTTCGCCGAGCCGCCGGTCGTGACGGGCGCGCCGTATCGCTACGAGGAGGAACGCGCATGAGCGCCATCGCCCTCTCCGACCGGCAGGGCCGCGCCGCGAACACCGGCATGTGGCTGTTCATCGCCTCGATCGTGATGTTCTACGGCGCGCTCTTCTCGGGCTACGTGCTGCTGCGTGCCGGGAGCTCGGTGTGGGAGACACCGTGGCGCACGGGCCGTGCGGCCGAGTGGCCGATCGCCGTGGATCACTGGTTCCGCACGATGTGGATCGGCTTCGCCGTCATGCAGTCGCGCCGCCTGTCGGGAGAAGGGGTGGCAATCGCCGGCCTGCCGCGATTTTCCTGGCTCGTCGGACTCGCCGGTACGGCCTTCGTCTGGCGCTGCGTCTACATTGCCGGCTGGCTCGCCTCGCAGGGTCTCGTGCCGGCGATGAGCGTGCCGCTGGCCTGCTGGTATGTCCTCACCGGCACCGTCGCGCTGCTCGTGGCCGGCGGCACGGTGGCCGCCGTGTGGGTGGCGCTCGAACGGGTGCCGGCAGCGCAGCGCGCCCGGCGCGGCGCCATGCTGCAGCGGTACTGGCTGCTGATGCTGGTGTTGTGGCTTACGACCGTGGGCGGGTTATACCTCGTATGACGCCGATCCTCGCCTGCGTCGTGTGCGCACGCCCGTTCGACTCGCTGCTCACGAGCGGACTGCACGCCGGCGTGGCCGTGATGGCGCTCGTGGCCGTCGTCGTCATCGGCGCGCTCGTGCGCGGGGCGCTGGCCATCGTGCATCACGACGCCGCGCTCGCGCGTGAGGCGGACGCGGTCCGGCCGGAGGTGGCGCCGTGATCGGCGAGTGGATCAACCGCTGGCTGCCGACGCCCGCCTCAGCCCACGCGGCGCGCTTCGACGGCGTGCTTGCGGCCACACACACCGAAGGGGCGCTCATCTTCCTGAGTTGGCTCGTGCTCTTCGCGATCATGCTCGTGAAGTTCCGCGCCCGGCCGGGCGTGGCCCCCGGCAGGCCGGCGGGCCAGCGCTGGCCGCTCGTGGCCGTCGCGGCGGTCGTGCTCGGCGACGTGTGGCTGCTCGCCGGTTCGGCGCTGCCCGCCTGGTTCGAGCGTGCGCAGCCGGTGCCGGCCGGCGCCGCCGAAGTGCGCGTCGTGGCCGAGCAGTTCGCATGGAACTTCCACTACCCCGGGCCCGACCTGCACTTCGGGCGCACCCTGCCCTCGCTCATCAGCGCCGCGGACCCCATCGGCATCGATCGCAGCGACCCGGCGGCGGCCGACGACTTCGTGCTCATCGGCATCCTCGTCGTGCCGGTCAACCGGCCCACCGTGGTGCATCTCTCGAGCAAGGATGTCATCCACAGCTTCACGCTCGCCACCATGCGCGTGAAGCAGGACGTCACGCCCGGCCTGCCCGTGAGCACATGGTTCACGCCCATCACGACCGGCTCCTGGGAAGTGGGCTGCTCGCAGCTCTGCGGCCTGGGCCACTACCGCATGCGCGCCCTGTTCGAAGTACGCAGCGAAGAGGAATGGCAGGCGTTCGTGGCCGACGAAGTCTCGCGTCTCGAACCGCCGTCGTAGCCGGCAGCCCCCGTCCCCGCCGTCTGGCGCGCGAGACTTGCTACACTGCGCCGCATGCCGACGCGTCGCTCCTTCGTCACTTCCGCCGCCGCAGGTCTTGCCGGCCTCGGCGCTCTGCACACCGCACGCGCCACCGCGCAGACGCCGGCCGCGTCCGCCCTCGTGCGTCCGCCGCGCCTCAGGCCCGGCGACACGGTGGGCCTCGTGAATCCCGCCGGCGCCACGTGGAGCACGATCGACATCGACATCGTGCGCGAGAGCTTCGAGGCGATGGGGCTGAAGGTGAAGGTGGGCGCGCATGTGCTCGATCGCCACGGCTACTTCGCCGGCCGCGACGAAGACCGCGCGGCCGATGTGAACGCGATGTTCGCGGACGCGGCGGTGAAGGGCATCATCTGCATCCGCGGCGGCTGGGGCTGCGCGCGCATCCTGCCGCGGCTCGACTTCGACGCCATCCGCCGAAATCCCAAGGTGCTGCTCGGCTACAGCGACATCACGGCGCTGCACCACGCCGTGCACAGCCGCACAGGACTCGTCACGTTCCATGGGCCGGTGGGCATCTCGGAGTGGAACAACTTCAACGTGGGCTGGCTGAAGCGTGTGCTCTTCGGGGCCGAAGCCGTCACGTTCGAGAACGACCGCACGTTCGACGTCGACGAGACGCTCGTGCAGCGCGAACACCGCACGGCCACGATCACGCCGGGCGTGGCGCGCGGGCGCCTCCTCGGCGGCAACCTCACCGTGCTCACGACCATCATCGGCTCGCGCTACCTGCCCGACTTCCGCGACGCCGTGTTGTTCCTGGAAGACGTGGGCGAAGCGCCGTACCGCGTGGACCGCATGTTCCAGCAGCTCAAGCTCGCCGGCGTGCTGGATCAGGTGAAGGCGGTCGTGTGGGGCACGTGCAGCGACTGCAACCCTGGCGAGGGCTTCGGCTCGTTCACGCTCGAAGACGTGCTCATGCAGCACGTGTTGCCGCTCGGCGTGCCGGCCTGGCACGGCGCCATGATCGGCCACGTCAGCAAGCAGTTCACGCTGCCGTTCGGCGTCGAGGTGGAGGCGGATGCCACGAAGGGCAGCCTGCGGATGCTGGCGCCCGCCGTCGCCTAGCGCGGCGGCGCGAGCGTGGCGAGCAGCGTCTGCATCCAGGCGATCTCGTCGTCGTTCACGAGGTGGCCCACGCCCGGATAGACGCGGCGCGTGACCTCGGCGCCGAGGCGCGTGCAGAGGGCCGCGCTCTCACCCACACGCGCGTCGGGCACATGGCTGTCGACATCGCTGCAGCCGAAGAACATCGGCGTGCCGGCCAGATCGCCGGAGTCGGGCCACTTCGTGCCCGGCGGGCCGATGACGCCGCCGCTGTAGACGGCGATGCCGCCGTATCTGGCGGGATGGCGCACGGCGAACTCGGCCGCGAGGCACGCGCCCTGCGAGAAGCCGGCGATGACGACCTGCCGGCGCGGCACGCCGGCCGCCTCTGCCTGCGCCACGAGGCCGGCGATGACGCCGAGCGCCGAGGACAGCCCCGGCTCGTTGCTGGCACGATCCGCGAGGAAGCTGTGCGGATACCACGTGCGGCCGGCCGCGGCCGGTGCCAGATACGTGAGATCCGGCCGGAGGAATCGGGCGGCGAGGTCGAGGATGTTGGCCGGCCCGGCGTTGCGCCCGTGCATCAGGATCACGGCCACCGGCGCGGCGCCGAGCGGCGCGCCGAGCGTGGTCACGGACTCGCGGTCGTGGGGCGCCATCAGCGGTAGACGATCGGCTCGAGCCCGGCCTCGATGGACGGCCGCAGGTGTTCCTCCCACGACGGCAACTTCAGCGCCTGACCCAACGTAGACAGGTCCTCATCCACGGTGAAGCCTGGCTGCACGGTGGCCACTTCGAAGAGCACGCCGCCCGGCACGCGGAAGTAGATCGACTGGAAGTAGGAACGGTCGCGGATCTCGGTGACGGCAACGCCGCGCGCCAGCAGATCCTCGCGCAGCGCGACCTGTGCCTCGGGCGAGCCGATGGCCATCGCCACATGGTGCACGGTGCCGAGGCCGTTCACCGCGGGCTCGGCCTCCGGCTCCTCGAGGATGTCGACGGTGTGCCCGGGGCCCGGGCCGCCGGTCTCGAACCGTGTGCGATTCCCGGCCTCGGCCGTGACGGTGAAGCCGAGCACGCCGGTCATCAGGTCGCGCGTGGCGTCGAGCGCGCGCACGGACAGCGTGACCGAATGCAGGCCGCGGATGGCGTGGGCGGCGCTCACGTCGCGGCCGGTCCACGGCACCCGCGAATCGTCGGCGGCGGCGATGAGTTCGAACCAGAGGCCGGAGGGATCGTCGAAGCGCAGCACGTCGTCGCCGAAGCGCGCCGTGTCGCGCCGGGTGGCCACGCCTGTGCCCGCGAGTCGCGCCTGCCAGAAACCCAGCGAGCCGGCAGGCACCGAGAAGGCGGTGGCATTGACCTGACCGGCGCCCTTCTGGCCCACCCGCACGCCGCGCCCCTTGTAGGGGAACGTCGTCCAGATGGTGCCGGGGGCGCCGCGTTCAGTGCCGTAGTAGAAGTGGTAGACGCCGTGGTTGTCGAAGTTGACGGTCTTCTTCACCAGGCGCAGCCCGAGCGTCTCCAGACAAAAGTCGAGATCCGCCTGCGCGTCACCGGCCGTGGCGGTGACGTGATGCAGCCCGAGCAGCTGGTGCGGCACGGCCGGCGCGCCGCCTACTTCCTGGCGTCGAGCTTGATCGCCTTGATCGAGGCGTCCGAGCCGTCGAGTTCCGTCGTCCCGGCCGGGTAGCCGTTGATGCTCAGGAAGTAGGCGATGATCTCGGCGTATTCGGCCGGCTTCAGGCTGCCCGGCGCGTCCATCGGCATCGAGGCGACGGCCGTGTGCAGGTCGATGAGCGGCTTGTCCGTCCAGGCGTTCGAGAACTCCGTGCCCTTGAACTTGCCGAGTTCATGGCACGACGCGCACGCCGTGTCATACAGCGTCAGGCCACGTTCGGCCTGCGCCTTGGTGTAGATGCCTTCGCTGGCGTTCTTCGTCTGCGCGGCGCGAACGTCCACGGTGGCGCTGGTGGCGGCAACCGCAAGAGCGGTCAGGGTGCTGGCGGCAACGAGCAGTCGGGTGATGGTCATGAGTGCGGCTCTGTCTCCGGGTGGCCGTGGTGGCCTGATGTCAGTGTAGCAGGGCGCCGGGGCGGCTGCCGGGCTGTCAGGGCCGCCACGACTTCACGAGCCGCGATGAGGTGATGAGCCGGTCCTTCGATACGAGCGGCGCACCGAGCACGCGGCAGGTGGCCACGATGACCCGGTCCGCCGGATCGCGGTGGAAGGTCGCCGGCAGCCTGGCCACCTCGGCCGCAATCCCTGCGGTGACCGGCTGGAGCCGCACGGTCCTCGGATGGGCCGCGGCCTCGAGCCACGCGTCGAAC
>JBIKUN010000256.1:0-2895 GCA_044347565.1 Vicinamibacterales bacterium
TGAGATACCCGAGCATCGTCGCCATGCGCGGCTCGATCATCCCCGAGCCCTTGGTCATGCCTCCCACGCGGAAGGTGCCGGCCGGCGTCACCACTTCCACCGCCGCCGACTTCGGAAACGGGTCGGTGGTCATGATGGCCACCGCGGCATCGGCGCCGCCATCCGGCGCGAGCGCCGCCACGGCGCGCGGGATGCCGCCACGCAGCGCCGGCATCTTCAGGTTCACGCCGATGACGCCGGTGGAGGCCACGAGTACCTCGTCGGGCGGCACGCCGAGGGCCGCCGCGGTGAGCGTCGCCATCTCGGTGGCATCGGCCATGCCCTGCGGGCCCGTGCAGGCATTCGCGCAGCCGCTGTTGCTGACGACGGCGCGCGCCCGGCCGTGGCTGGCCGCGAGGTGCGCCTTCGAGACCAGCACCGGCGCGGCCTGTGCCTGGTTGGTCGTGAAGACGGCCGCCGCCGACGCCGGCGTGTCACTCACGACGAGCGCCAGATCGTGTCTGCCGTTCGCCTTGATGCCGCAGTGCAGGCCGGCCGCGCGGAAGCCGCGCGGCGCGGTGACACCCCCGTCGAGTTCGCTGATCGTGTATGCCATGAGCTGAGTCCTACGGACGGACGGGGCGGCCGCCCCGTCCGCTGCCGGTGAGCGAGAGGACGACGGCCGACTGGCCGCACCGGCGGAAGAGCGCGCACGCCTGGCAGTCGGCCGCGATCTTCTCGCGCATCCACTGGTGCGGCACGAGCGAGAAGCCCATCCGCATGAAGTAGCCGGGCTCGTGCGTGAACGCCGACAGCGTGTCGAAGCCCTGTACGCGGGCGCGGCGCACGAGTTCGTCGACGAGCGCGCGGCCCACGCCGTCGTGGCGCGCGTCGCGATGCACGACGAGCGACCGCACCTCGGCGACGGCGGTAGAGAGCGGCGCCAGTTCCGCGCAGGCAACCACCCGCGTGCCGGCCACGCCCACCACGAAGCGCGGCGCGCGCACGGTCAGCTCCGCCAGGGTGCGCGGCAGGAGGTGTCCTTCTTCGAGATGCGCGTCGATGAGCGAGAGCATGGCAGCGGCATCTTCGGCCCGCGCGGTCCGCAGCGCGACCGCGGGCGCGAGCCAGGCTTCGTCATGTGCGGCGACCGGCGGCATCGCCGGCGCCGGCATCGTCAGGGTCTCCACGCTCACTGGGCGCCCGCCTCCGCCGGCAGGCCGGCCAGCACGGCATCGAGCGTGGCGACCGCCTCGTCGATGTCGGCCGCGGTGATCGTGTAGGGCGGCAGCATGCGCACGACGCGTTCAGCCGTGCGGTTCACGAGCAGGCCGCGGGCGAGCGCGCCTTCGACGACGGGCGTCGCGTCGACGGCCAGTTCGAGGCCGCGCATCACGCCGGCGCCGCGCACTGCGCGCACCACCGGATACTTCGCGGCCAGTTCGCGAAGGCGCGCTTCGAAGTGGGCGCCGACCGTCTGCACGTGCGCCATGAGGCCGCGGTCCATCAGTTCTTCGAGCACCACAAGCGCCGCCCGCGTGGCGAGGAGGTTGCCGCCGTAGGTCGTGCCGTGATCGCCCGGCAGCACCTGCCGCGCCACGTCCTCCGCGACGAGCGCCGCGCCCACCGGCACGCCACCGCCAATGGCCTTGCCCACGGTGACGAGATCGGGTGTGAGGCCCAGGGCCTGGTAGTAGAACGCGTGGCCGGTGCGGCCCAGGCCGCACTGGACCTCGTCGGCGATAAGCAGCGTGCCCGTGCGCGCGCACACTCGTTCGATGGCCGCGGCGAGTTCGTCGGAGATCGGGCGCACGCCGCCTTCCCCCTGAATCGGCTCGACCACGATGGCGGCCGTGGTGTCGCTGACTGCCGCCTCGAAGCCGGCGATGTCATCCGGCGACACGAAGGTCACGCCGGGGATGAGCGGCTCGAACGGCTCGCGGTAATGCGGGTTCGCGGTGACCGAGAGTGAGCCCATCGAGCGGCCCGAGAAGCCGTGTTCGAAGGCCACGTAGCCGGTGCGGCCGCGCACGCCCTGCGTGTACCAGTAGCGGCGCGCGAACTTGAGGCAGGCTTCCATCGCCTCGGTGCCGCTGTTGCAGAAGAACGAGCGCTGCAATCCGGAGAGTGTGGCGAGACGCGCCGCCACCTGCCCCTGGAGCGGGTGGTAGTAGAGGTTCGAGGTGTGGAGCAGCGCCGCGGCCTGCGCGCTCACCGCCGCCGTGAGGGCCGGATGCGCGTGTCCGAGCACCGACACGCCGATGCCCGAGATGAAGTCGAGGTACGAACGGCCCTCGATGTCGGTGAGCCGCACGCCCTCCCCGCGCACGAACACGACCGGCTGACGCTTGTAGGTCTGCAGGACGTAGCGGGTTTCGAGGGACTGGATGTCGGTGGCGGTGGTCACGGGTGTCCTCACTTGACGCGGGTCCAGGGGCCGGGCTCGGCCGCGCCGGCCAGAGCGGCGGTGAGTCCGGCGGCGGTGCGGCCGTCGGCGATGCGCACGTCGGCCACGCCGGCCTTGACGGCTTTCTGGCAGGCCTTGAGCTTGGCCACCATGCCGGCGCTGGCCTCGCCCGACGCCATCATGCGGCGCGCGAGTGTGCGATCGACGTCGGGAATCGTGGCGCCGGCCGTGTCGAGCACACCCGGCGTGGCGCCGGCGATGACGAGCCGCGCCGCGCCGAGGCGTGACGCCACATCGGCAGCGAGCGTGTCGGCATTCACGTTGAAGAGTTCGCCGGCGCTCGAGGCGCTGACGCTCGCGATGACCGGCACGTAGCCGCCCTTCGTGAGATGCAGCAGCAGGTCGGGCCGCGTGCGCCCGGCCGGTTCGCCCACCTGCCCGAGGCTCACCGTGGCGCCGCTCGATGCGGTGTGCGGCGCCGCCTTCTTCACCGGAGCCACCGTGGCATC
>JBIKUN010000257.1:0-2887 GCA_044347565.1 Vicinamibacterales bacterium
CTCATGCGCATGCTCGTGCACGAGGCGTACGGCGCGCTCGCGAAACTCGACGGGATACTTGCTCGGTCGGGCCATGGGCTCCATCCTCTCTCTGAAAGAGCCCTCCGACAAACCCGGTCCGATTCAGACCGTGTGGACGGTGTCAGTCGATGGACGCCGTCGACATCACCAGCGGTATCGTCGCTGACGTCGCATTGCGGCGTGCGCAGTAGCGACGGAGTATGTGCCTGGAGAGGCTCTCAATGAACGACTCAGCATTCGTCGCGGCTCTTGCGTTGGCGCTCTCTCTCACGAGCCCTGTCTATGGCATCGGCCAGCCGCTTGGTGGATCAGATCTGGTTGAGATCGACGGCGCAAAGCAGCCTGACCGTGTGCCTCAATGGGTCGTCTGGCGAGAGACCCTCGGAATGATCAGTTCGTACGCAAGCCAGAAATCACAATTCACCGCGTCTCTCTGGGGCGCACTCTCCGTGGAAGAGCGGCGCACGGTCGAGAAGGTCGCGGTTGACACCATGGCGAAATACGAGGGCTGCCTGGCGGCCGGCGAAGAGTCGTTGACGCGACTCCCGCGAAACACGCAGGCCGACGTCATGAAACGCGAGTTGACCGCGGCGCGAGTGAAGTGCCGCCAGCTCGTGATCGACGCGAGAGACGACGTGAAGCCGCACCTTGCGGACATGTCGTGGCTCAGCCTGTACATGTTCAGCCAGGAGCGGCTCCCTGGAATCCGGATGTACGTCAGCAGGGACGGCCTCGACGACTTCTACAAGCCGCAATAGCGCGGTTGCGTAGCTTCCATTGAAGGGAGAGGGCCAATGAATCCGACGGGTGCACTGAGGGTGATCGTTCTGGCGTCAGTCATCGTATGGATGCCACGTGAGGGACTGGCGTGTGGCGAAGCCACAGTATCAACAGAAATACGGCAGCTGCATCCAAGTATCGGAGTCGAAGCCAAGTTCACGACACGACGAGAGATCTACCCGCCCTGGCTGTGTCCCGTGTACTACGTGCGTGCCGAGGGGTGGATCCACGGGTATGGAGGCGCGGTGAGCCACGACGGCACGTACGTCGCTGAGGTCAAGAAGGCGACGGCCGTGAATGGAGCAGGCAAGTATCGCGCGACAGGAAAGCACTGGGCGGTGCTCTACAGCAGCGGCTGGCATTGGCTTGGGGAGACGTGGGACGAGACGGACGTGACGTCGCCTGTGGCGGAGTTCTGCCCGATCGACCCGTGGAGCTGCGACGGCGGCGGCTGGGTGGACCTCGACGAGTGTCGCTGCGTCTATTCCCCGATTCTGGTCGACGTGGATATGAACGGCTACCGGCTGACGTCCCCCGAGAACGGTGTGGCGTTCGATCTTGATGGCGATGGTGTGCGCGAGAACACCGCGTGGACGGAAGCAGGAACGGATGACGCGCTTCTCGCCATCGACAAGAATGGCAACGGTCTGATCGACAGCGGCCGAGAGCTGTTTGGCAATGCCTCGCCGGCCTTCGCGGAGAGTGTGAAGCCTACGGCTGACAACGGGTTTCTTGCTCTCGCGTTTGCTGAGCGAATGATGGGAAGCACGGCGCCGGGCGATGGCCGAATCGATTCGCGCGACGCGGTGTACTCCAGGCTGCTTCTGTGGACGGACCTCAACCACAACGGTGTGTCTGAGCCGGATGAGCTGCGTTCAGCGAGCGAGGCAGGGCTGATCAGCATTTCTACCGAATACAAAGAGACGAAGCGCCGCGATCGGTTCGGCAATGAGTTCAAGCAGCGCGGGCGTGCGATGCTCGCCAATGGGAAGCGAGAGCGCCCCGTAACGGTGTGGGATGTGTGGTTCGCAACCCGTCAATGATGGGCGGGAGGCCTCCTGCTCGACAGCCGGTGCATGTGATGACCCGCTGAAGTGTCAGTGAAGCCCTATGTGTCTCGGGAGATGGGTCGCGGCGTTGCTGCGACCCATTTCGCGTTTCGAATGCCGACTGGAGCTAGACCACAGTCGTTGTTGGGAGAGACCTCGCGTTCGGGTGGAGGCGCCGGTCGAGCGCGTACAGCTCCGCCAGGAGGAACCGTCGTGTCTCTGGCTGTCGCAGCAGCTGTTGGCGGCCAAGAAACGCAAGCACCGAAGGCCGCTCGCCTCCGAGCGCGGCTCGGTGGATGAGTCGCCGAATGGTCCTCGGATCCGAACTAGACAATGCCGAGACCGGATCCCAGCACCCGCCGTCAAGCACCAGACGAAGGCATCTGACGAGTGCTGCACAGTCCCTGGCTGTGGCGCCAGCCCTTGCACACGTGTATTGAAGCGCCCGTATCGACAGGCCCGCCGCCGTCGCGAGTTCCCGGACGTTGGCGACGTCATGTCTGGGCTGCGCCGCGGCCCTGGCGAGAAGCCATGCCAGGCGCTGCGCCGCGACGGGGAGTTCGAGGCCGTGAGGACCTGCGTGCGGTGGAGTCTGTGTCTGCCTGAGTGAGTCGGTGGGGGTCTCCGCCATGAAGCGTCCTTCGCTGATCCGGGCTGGACACGACGTCCGGGCCGTGCTCTTTCGCACGAGCAGCCGCGCGGCAGCGTGCCAGTGGACGTTCGTGGAGAGAGGTGCCGCGGACACCGTGAACAGGAGCAATCCGCGGGCCGCGTGCCGCGCCGCCGGCTCGACCGGTGCGACACGCGGAAACGCGCCTGAATTCGCGGCGGGTGCGGAGGGCGTGGCGCGATGGGGCGTCCGCGGGTCGCGGCGGCGGGGCAGTTGGTTCCCGCTGGGGTAGCGGCTACTCACGGCGCGGGCGTTCCCGGGGGTAGAATCAGGGGTTGGAGTTCGGCGCGAAATCCCGCCAGACCCTATGCCTCACGATTTCATTGCCGTCCGCGGCGCGCGCGTTCACAACCTGAAGAACATCGAC
>JBIKUN010000029.1:0-35821 GCA_044347565.1 Vicinamibacterales bacterium
TCGAGACGAAGCCGGCGCCGCCGGCGCAGCCCGCCGCCAGGCGCGCCAGGGTGGCCGAGTAGGGACTGCCGACGCCGGCCGCCATGAAGGCGCTCTCCGCGCTGTTGACCGCGCGGACCGAACCGATGGCCGACGCCTCGTTGCCCGCCATGCGGGCGCGCAGCAGGCCGGGGATGGCGATGGCGGCGATGATGCCGATGATGGCCACCACAATCAGCAGTTCGATGAGGGTGAAGCCCTTGGTGTCACGAATACGCATGATGCCCGTTCTCCTGATGTCCTACCCAGAGTTGTTGGAACTGTTCACACCGGTAATCGGTGTCTACCTGCCTGAACCTGAATCTGCTGCATGTGCATGGGGCGCGGCGTCCGCCAGGCCCCGCGCACTCGGCTCGGGCGCCGTGTTTACTGGAGCGCCGTGCCGCCGCCGCCGGGCGCCATCTGCGCCTCGGTCGGGGCCACCGCCGTCGCGTTCCAGAAGATGGTGCCGGCGACCGTGCTGCCAAACGAGCGATTGCCGCTCGTCTGGAAGGTCACCGGCACTGCGGTGGCCACGAAGGCGCTGGTGCCCGCGGCGCCATCGCAGCCCACGCCCTGCGCCGCCGCACCCGCACCAGCCGCGAGCGCCACCGTGTAGCCGCTCTTCACCGACGGGTCGAGCGCGATGTCGGTCGAGACGAAGCCGGCGCCGCCGGCGCAGCCCGCCGCCAGGCGCGCCAGGGTGGCCGAGTAGGGACTGCCGACGCCGGCCGCCATGAAGGCGCTCTCCGCGCTGTTGACCGCGCGGACCGAACCGATCGCCGACGCCTCGTTACCCGCCATGCGGGCGCGCAGCAGGCCGGGGATGGCGATGGCGGCGATGATGCCGATGATGGCCACCACAATCAGCAGTTCGATGAGGGTGAAGCCCTTGGTGTCACGAATACGCATGGTGTCTGTTCTCCTGATGTCCTACCGAGAGTTGTTGGAACTGCTCACACCGGTAATCGGTGTCTGCCTGCCTGAACCTGAATCTGCTGCATGTGCACGGGGCGCGACGTCCGCCAGGCCCCGCGCACTCGACTCGGGCGCCGTGTCTACTGGAGCGCCGTGCCGCCGCCGCCGGGCGCCATCTGCGCTTCGGTCGGAGCCACCGCGGTGTTGTTCCAGAAGATGGTGCCGACGGTGGTGCTGCCGAACGAACGGTTGCCGCTCGTCTGGAAGGTCACCGGAATCGCCGAGGCGACGTAGCGGCTGATACCTGCAGCAGCGTCGCAGCCCGCGCCCTGCGCCGCCGCACCCGCGCCGGCCGCGAGCGCCACCGTGTAGCCGCTCTTCACCGACGGGTCGAGCGCGATGTCGGTCGGGACGAAGCCGGCGCCGCCGGTGCAGCCCGCCGCCAGGCGCGCGAGCGTCCCGGAGTAGGGGCTGCCGACGCCGGCGGCCGAGAAGGCGCTCTGCGCACTGTTGACGGCGCGCAGCGAGCCGATGGCCGACGCCTCATTGCCCGCCATGCGGGCGCGCAGCAGGCCGGGGATGGCGATAGCGGCGATGATGCCGATGATGGCCACCACAATCAGCAGTTCGATGAGGGTGAAGCCCTTGGTGTCACGAATACGCATGATGTCATCGGTTCCTGAGGTCGTTCGTCGCGTGTCAGACTGAAAGCTCGGGGTCTTCGTCGTCTCGATGCCGCCATCGGCGGGGTGGCGTCGATGGCAAGATGAAAGCAAAGATGATGCCAGTCATGAAACGATCCAGTGGCAACCACACAAGATGTTCACATTGAAAGACTTGGAGGAGATCGAGGAGAGGCGAGCGACGGCGAGCAGTGCAGAGTCTCTGACGGAGGCTGTCAGCCCGATGGTGAGGACTGACAGCGCCCGGCACTACGTAAGCTGGTACTTCTTGGCGAGGTAGCGGAACTGGCGGAAGGTAATCCCGAGCAGATCCGCGGCCTTGACCTGCACGCCCCCCGCCTGCTTGAGCGCGCGCTCGAGGTGCATGCGCTCGATCTGCTGCAGGTGCGTCTCGAGGTTGAAGCCGGCGGCAGGAATCGACTCCACCGCCTGGGCGCCGCCGGCGGCGGCCGGTTGGTCGGCCAGGTGCGGCGGCAGGCTGTCGGGCAGCAGTTCGGCGGTCTGTTCGAGCGCCACGCCGCGCTCCATCACGTTCTCGAGTTCGCGGACGTTGCCCGGCCAGCGATACGACACGAGCAGCCGCATCGTCTCGGGCGCGATGGTCTGCACGGGCCGCCCCATACGCTCGGCGAACCGGCGCAGGAACTGCTCGGCCAGAATCGGGATGTCTTCCGCGCGCTCGCGCAACGCCGGCAGCCGCACCGAGATCACATTGATCCGGAAGAAGAAGTCCTCTCGGAACGCGCCGGTCTTGACCATCTCCTCGAGCTGACGGTTGGTGGCGGCAATGAAGCGGACGTCAGCCTCGAGTTCCTGCGTGCCGCCCACGCGGCGGAAGCGGCGCTCCTGCAGCACGCGCAGCAGCTTCACCTGCATGCCGAGGCTGGTCTCGCCCACTTCGTCGAGAAACAGGGTGCCGCGATCGGCCGATTCGAGCAGTCCCTTCCTGGTGTCGACGGCGCCCGTGAAGGAGCCCTTCATGTGCCCGAAGAGTTCCGACTCCAGAATCGACTCGGTGAAAGCGCCGCAATTGACGGCGACGAACGGCTGCGCCTGACGCGTGGACTGGAGGTGAATCTCGCGGGCCGTCCACTCCTTGCCGGTGCCCGATTCGCCGGTGATGAGCACACTGGCATCGGTGCGCGCGACACGGGCCACAAGACTGATGACGTCGAGGATCTGCCGGCTGCGCCCGGCCAGCACGAAGCCCTGGCCCTTGCGGCCCTCGGGCGGCGCCACCTGTGTCTCGGCCAGCCGCTTGGCCTCGAGATAACGCGCCACGCGCTGCTTCAGGTCCGCGACATCGAAGGGCTTGGTGAGATAGTCGACGGCCCCGAGACGCATCGCCTCGACGGCGGTGTCGGCCGAGGCGAAGGCCGTGAGCAGCAGGCCCACCGAGGCCGGACTGCGTTCCTTGAGCGCGCGCAGCACGTCCACGCCGGAGCCGTCTGGCATCCGCAGGTCGCTGATGAGCAGATCGGGCAGCGGCCCGCGGCGGATCTGCTCGATGGCCGAGCCGACGTCTTCGGCCGTGGTCACGTCGTAGCCTTCGCGGCCGAGCACGATCGACAACATCTCGCGGAGCGACCGCTCGTCATCGACGACGAGGATGCGGGGCTTCCGGGCGGGCGGTGCAGGCATACAGGTATGCAAGGCTAGTCGGCACGTGCGGCGACGGCCGACGGGGCCGGGAATCGCACGGTGATCGTCGTGCCGCGTCCCACCGTGGACTCGACATCGATGCGCCCATTGTAGTCGGTCACGATCCGGTGAACGATCGCGAGCCCGAGGCCGGTGCCGCGTCCGAACGAGCCGCGGAACGGATCGAAGATCGAGTCCACCAGTTCCGCCGGGATGCCCGTGCCCTCGTCGCGCGCCCCGATCGACACCGACGTGTCGTCGCTCCGCGCGAAGAGCTCGAGGCGGCCGCCTCTGGGCATCGCCTTGAGACCGTTGGTTGCCAGGTTCCACATGATCTGCTTGAGCTGGTTCTCGTCGGCGTCGAGCCACACGGGCGCTTCGGGCACGCTGAGCGCCACGTGGTGATGCTCAGAAAGTTCGGGGCTCGTGCGCAGCAGCTTCGCGGTGTCTTCGACGGCGCGCCGTACGTCGACTCGGGCCACGGCCACCGGACTCGGACGGGCGTAGGTCAGGAAGGAGCGGATCGTGCCGTTCAACCGCTCGGACTCGCGCAGCACGATGTCCATGAGCTGCGCCTGCTCGGTCGAGAGCGGCAGCTCGGCCCGCAACACCTGGATGGCGCCAGACATCGACGCCAGGGGATTGCGGATTTCGTGGGCGATGCCAGCGGCCATCTCCCCAATCGCAGCAAGGCGCTGGCGCATCTGCGCCGTGCGTTCGAACCCCTTGATGTCGGTGACGTCCTGGAAGGTGAAGATGAAGCCGCGCTGGCCGCTGCCGAGCGGCAGCGGCGCCGCGCTCACGCCGAGTTCGATCAGCCGGCCGTCGCCTCGACGGTAGATGTAGTCGATGCGGCGGGCCCGGCCCGACTCGCCATCGGTCGCGAGCGCCGCCGTGAACGAGTCCGGCAGTTGCAGGACCTCCGTCGCAGACCGCCCGGAGACGTCGCCGTCCCAGCCGCCGATGGCGGCTGCGGCGCGGTTGTAACTCATGACGCGGCCATTCGCGTCCATGGTCGTGAGTCCGTTGGCGAGATGGTCGATGACATTGCGATTGAAGGCCTCAAGGTCGGCGATCTTCTCCGACGCCGCTTCCATCGCCACGTCGGCCCAGCGCAGGTTCTCGGCGAGCTGTCCGGCGAGGAATGCCACCGCGTAGAACGCGAAGACGTTGATGCCCGCCGTGACCCAGGCAACATCCACCGGCGGCAGGCCTTCGAGCACACTCGCCGTCTGGGGCCACCAGTACTGTGACCAGACGATGGCGATGAAGCAGATGCTGGCGAGTGTCGCCGCGCGGACGCTGCCGCGCCGGTACTGCACGCCGGCCGAGGCCACGACCGGCAGCGCGTAGAGCGGCGTGAACACCGACGCCACCCCTCCCGTGGCATAGACGTAGGCCGAGATGAGCGTCGCGTCGAACGCGAAGTGGACGTCGGCCGTGAGGGCGAAGCGGTCGGCGAACCGCACCGTCACCGCGTCGACAAGGGCCACGGCGCACAGCCCGGCGATGGCCACTGCCGCCCGCGACAGCGGCCATAGCCCGGAGCCGACGAGCGCCAGCGCCAGCGCGAAGAGGGCGAGCAGGGCCGCCGCACCCACGCGGACGGCGACCAGTCTCGACAGCCGCGGCCTGAGCGCCGACATCTCGCGCTTACGTCAGCTGGCTGATGAGGCCGAAGATCGGCAGGTACATCGCGACGACGATGCCGCCGACGACGATGCCGAGGAATGCGATCATCACCGGCTCGAGCAGCGTGAGCAGGCCGGCCACCGCGGTGTCCACCTCCTCTTCGTAGAACTCGGCAATCTTGGCCAGCATCGTATCGAGCGCGCCCGTGGCTTCACCGACGCCGATCATCTGCACGACCATGCCGGGGAAGACGCCCGTGGTCTTCAGCGGTCCGGCGACCGTTTCACCGCGTTCGATGCTGCGCCGCGTCTCGAAGAGCGCGTCTTCGATGATGGCGTTGCCGGCCGTCTTGGCCGTGATTTCCAGCCCTTCGAGAATCGGCACGCCCGACGTCATGAGCGTGGAGAGCGTGCGGCAGAAGCGGGCCACGGCGATCTTGCGCATGATGTCGCCGAGCACCGGCAGCTTGAGCACGATGCCGTCGACGACGCGGCGGCCGCCCTCGGTCGCGTAGTACTGGCGGAACGCGAACACCAGCGCGCCGACGATCACGATGATGAGCGGCATGAACTGCACGAGCAGGTTGCTCATGGTGATGACCATGCGGGTCAGGAACGGCAGTTCGGCACCGAGGCCGGCGAACAGGGTGGCGAAGGTCGGAATGACCTTCCACAGAATCACCGTGACGACGAGGCCGGCGATGCTGACGATGGCGACCGGGTAGATCATCGCCGACTTGACCTGTGATTTCAGCTTGACGGCCTTTTCGATATAGGTCGCCAGGCGCTTCAGAATCGTGTCGAGGATGCCGCCCGCCTCGCCGGCGGCGATCATGTTGGTGAACAGCGGATCGAAGGTCTTCGGATGCCGCTTCATGGCGTCGGCCAGCGAGGTGCCGCCTTCAACGTCCGACCGCGTCGCCAGAATGACGGCGGCGAAGTTCTTGTCTTCTTCCTGGTTGCCGAGAATGTCGAGACACTGCACGAGCGGCAGGCCGGCGTCGATCATCACCGAGAACTGACGGGTGAAGACGGCCAGGTTCTTCGGGTTGACGGCGCGGGCGCGGGCCTTCTTCGGCGCGGCGACCGCCTTGACCGCGACAGCCACGATCTTCGTCACCAGAATCTGCTCGCGGCGCAGCGCGTTGGTCACCGATTCGATGGTGTCGCCAATGCGCTCGCCGGTGATGGTCTCACCGCCGCGCGTGCGGCCGGAGAATGCGAAAGTCGGCATGTTCCTCGTCTCCTGGGGGGGCCTGCGTGCCTGCAGCGGTTACCGTGTGAGCGGTGGACGCGTCCCCGGCGTGGTGCGTCCCATGCCCGCGCCCTCGACGACCCCGGCGCCGCGGTGCATCATCTCGGTCAGTTCGTCGCGCATCGATGACGCGTTCATGGCCGTCTCCATCGAGATGAGGCGGCGCTGGTGCAGCGTCACGAGCGACTGGTTCATGGTCTGCATGCCGAGCTTCTCCTGCCCGGTCTGCATGGCGGAGTAGATCTGGTGGACCTTATCCTCGCGAATGAGATTGCGGATGCCCGGCGTGGGCACCAGGATCTCGAGCGCTACGACACGGCCCTGGCCGTTGATGCGCGGCAGCAGCGACTGGCAGACGATGCCCTCGAGGACGAGCGAGAGCTGCACGCGCACCTGCGACTGCTGGTGCGCCGGGAAGACGTCGATGATGCGATTGATCGTCGACAACGACGAGTTGGTGTGCAGCGTGGCGAAGGTCAGATGGCCCGTTTCGGCGATGCGCAGCGCCGCTTCCACCGTTTCGAGATCGCGCATTTCACCGACGAGGACGACATCGGGGTCTTCACGGAGAGCAGCGCGCAGCGCGTTGGCGAAGGTCTGCGTGTCGCTGTGGACCTCGCGCTGGTTGACGAGACAGCCCTTGTGCTGGTGCAGGTATTCGATCGGATCCTCGATGGTGAGGATGTGCCCCTTCCGCTCGATGTTGATCTTGTCGATCATGGCGGCGAGCGTCGTCGACTTGCCGCTGCCGGTCGGGCCGGTCACGAGCACGAGGCCGCGCGGCCGTTCGGCCATCTTGCCGATGACCGGGGGCAGGCCGAGCTCGTCGAACGGCCGGACGCGCTCCGGAATCAGACGGTAGACGGCGCCGACGGCGCCGCGCTGGTTGAACAGGTTGCAGCGGAAGCGGGCCAGACCGCGGATGCCGAACGAGAAGTCCAGCTCCTGCGTCTCTTCGAAGCGCTTCTTCTGCGTGTCGGTCAGCACGCTGTACGCCAGCGTCTTCGTGTCCGAGGGCGTCAGCCCGGGATGCTCGAGCCGGCGCAGCTCACCGTGCACGCGCACGACCGGCGGCGACTGGATGGAGAGGTGGAGGTCGGAGCCGTTGAGCTCCACCGTGGTCTTGAGGAGTTCTGGCAGCGTCGCCATCGTGTGTGTCCCTGAGTCCCTGGTCCGAGTCCTACTTGACCGTCTCGCGGACGACTTCTTCGACCGTGGTCACGCCGTCGGTGATCTTGCGGAGGCCGCTGCCGCGCAGCGTGATCATCCCTGCCTCAATCGCCTTGCGCCTGAGCTCGATGGCCGAAGCGCCGACGAGGATGAGCTCACGCAGTTCCTCGCCGATCTCCATCACTTCGTAGAGACCGACGCGGCCCTTGTAGCCCGTCTGGTTGCACTTCCCGCAGCCCGTGCCCTTCTTCGGCACGACCTTCTCGGCCAGTTCCGGGGTGAAGCCGATGTTGACGAGCGCGGCCGGCAGCAGCGGATCATCGATCTTGCAGTGTGTGCAGATCCGGCGCACGAGGCGCTGCGCGCATACGAGGTTGAGCGAGCTGGCGACCAGGAAGGGCTCGATGCCCATGTTCATGAGGCGGTTGATCGTGCTCGGCGCGTCGTTCGTGTGCAGTGTCGACAGCACGAGATGGCCGGTGAGCGCGGCCTTGACGGCGATTTCCGCGGTTTCGAAGTCGCGGATCTCGCCGACGAGGATGATGTTCGGGTCCTGGCGGAGGAAGCTGCGCAGCGCGGCGGCGAAGTTCAGCCCGATGCTCTCGCGCACCTGCACCTGGTTGACGCCGACGAGGTTGAACTCGACCGGGTCCTCCGCGGTCATGATGTTCGTATCAATCGTATTGATGCGCGAGATGGACGAATAGAGCGTATTGGTCTTGCCGCTGCCGGTCGGGCCCGTGACGAGCACCATGCCCCACGGCTTGGCGATCTGAGTCTCGAGCTTGACCAGCGACTCCGGCTCGAAGCCCAGCTTCGTCATGTCGAGCATGAGCTTGGTGCGATCGAGCAGACGCATGACGATCTTCTCGCCGAAGAGCGTCGGCAGGCAGGAGACACGGAAGTCGATATCGCGCTGGATGCCGGCGTCAGAGAAGCGGATCTTGATACGGCCGTCCTGCGGCAGGCGCTTCTCGGCGATGTCGAGCTTCGCCATGATCTTGATGCGCGACGTGATGGCATCGCGCATCTTCAGAGGCGGGCTCATGACGTTGTAGAGCAGGCCGTCCACGCGGTAGCGGACGCGGTATTCCTTCTCGTAGGGCTCGATGTGGATGTCGCTCGCGCCCTTTGAGATGGCCGACATCAGGATCACGTTGACGAGCTTGATGACCGGCGCTTCTTCGCCCTGCCGCGTCAGCAGCTCGGCGCTGATCTCCTCGAGCTCCTCAAGCACCTCGACGTCGTCGGCGTCGAGCATCGGCATCTCGGACATCGCGCGGGTGGCGATGTCGAGCGCGCTCTCGCCTGTCGGCGCTTCCACTACCTTCTGGGTCGTCTTGTTGCTGCTGCCCTGCGCGCCGTAATACTTCTGGATGGCGTCGAGGACCGCCGTTTCCCACGCCACGACCGGCTCGACGTTGTAGCCGGTCATGAACTTCAGGTCGTCGAGGGCGAAGACGTTGGTCGGGTCCGTCATCGCGATCGTGAGCGTGGCGCCGACGCGGCTGAGCGGGATGATCTGGTACTTGTGGGCGGTCTCGGCGGGGACCAGCTTGATGACCGCCGGGTCGATCTCGAACTGGTTGAGCGAGATCGACGGCACGCCGTACTGCTTCGAGAGCAGCGACGTGATCTCCTCGTCCTTCACGAAGCCGAGCTTCACCAGATTGGCGCCGAGTTTGCCGCCGTTCTGGCGCTGATAGCTCAGCGCTTCCTGGAGTTGTTCTGGGGTGATCCGCTTCTCCTTGAGGAGCAGCTCCCCGATCCGTACCGCCATGTGGTCGTCGTCCGCCTTGGGCCGTCAGTGTCAGGACGGGGCTGTCACACCTGTCGCCCCATTACCTTTTCGGCCATGACAGGGCCGCACTTCAGGGACCGGCGCGGCGCCGCCGGGCCGGGTGCCATGCCGGACCACGCCATTCCGTGCAGGTGCCGGGCGGCCGCGCTGCGCCGAACGCCCCGCGCCGCCCCCCCGTGCCGTCGCCGGCCGACGAAAACGTGACATGAGCGCACGGCCGATGACGTTTCCGGTAACCGTGGTCACGGTGCCGCAAAGGGTCACAGCACGCCCGGAGTGGCGGCCGGCCGTCGTGCAGACGAGTGACATGGCGTGGAAGTCCATCGATATCAGCGAGTTGACAGCTCGTCCGGCGAAACAATCCGCCCCGGATCCGCGTAGTACACTTGGCAGACAGCGCGCACCTCCACTCCAACGGATGTCTCTACTTAGCAACCCTCCGGCCACATCGCTGGCCGCCCGCCTTCTCCAGCTGTGCACATCCCCGCATGCGGCCATGTCGGCCGCCCGGTCGGCCTCGGCCGGGCAGGTTGCCAGCACGTGGGTTCTGCTGCTCGGGCTCTGGGCCACCGCCGCGGGGCTGCTCCTCGGCAGCCCGGTCGGGCGTCAGGCGCTGGTCGACGAGCGCGTCCGCGTGGTCGAGGCGATCGGCGGCGCGGTGGACGACGCCGCCTATGCCGCCCTCCAGGCCAACCCGCCCTACTGGGTCTACCTGTCGAGCGGCGGCCGCGCCCTGCTCTTCCCGGCCGTGACCCTCGCGGTGGCCGTCGGCGTCTATCTGTGGGTGGGCCGCCGGAGTGGGTGGACGGCGTCGCTGAGCGTGGCCGTCCACGCCAGCGCGGCGCTGGTCGCCCAGCAGCTGGCGGCGACGCCACTGCATTTCGTGCGCGAGTCGCTGACCAGCCCGTTCAATCTGGCGGCGCTGCTGCCGTTCTTCGACGAGGGGTCGCTGCCGGCCAGGTTCTTCGGCACGGTGGAGCTCTTCGGCCTGTGGTGGGTCTGGCTGCTCGCGCTCGGCTGCGCCGCGCTCGCGGGACGGCAGGCCAGGCATTTCGTGCTGCCGCTTCTTGGCATCTATGTCGGCGTGGCCGGCGTCATCGCCGCACTCGTCGTGCTGACGGGAGGGTCGTAATCGTGTTTGGCAGAAAATGGCCGTGGGTCGTCGCAATCCTGGTGGTGGCCGGTGTGGCCGGGGGCGCCTACGCCCGCTCGAAGCAGGAGAAAGGCACGCTTGTCACTGGGGAAACCGTCCAGCGGCGCGATCTCGAAGCGCTGGTGTCGGCGTCAGGGAAGATCGAGCCGAAGCGGTCGGTGAACATCAGCGCCCAGACGATGGGCCGCGTGACCAGCATCGGCGTGCGCGAAGGCGACCGCGTCACGGCCGGCCAGTTCCTGCTCCAGATCGATCCGGTCTCGGCGCAGAGCGCGGTGCGCCGTGACGAAGCCGGCGTGGCCGGCGCCAGGACCGGCCTCGAGCAGGCGCGCGTCCAGGTGCAGAGCTCACGGGCCAGCCTCGATATGGCCCGCCAGGCACTGAAGCGTCAGCAGGAACTGTGGGCCGCCGGCCTGACCACGCGCGAGACGCTGGAGAAGGCGGAAGCCGAAGTGGAGATGCGCGACAGCGACCTGAATGCGCGGGCGCAGGAAATCCGCACCCGCGAGGAACAGGTGCGGCAGCAGGAGGCCGGGCTCGTCAGCACCCGCTATAACCTGTCACAGTCGCGTTTCGAATCGCCGTTTGACGGCATCGTCACCCGCCGCAACATCGAAGAGGGCGAGAACGTCGTCGTCGGCACGATGAACAACGCCGGCACGGTGCTGCTGACGGTGGCCGACATGTCGGTCATCGAGGCGGAGGTGGAGGTCGACGAAACCGACATCCCACTGGTGCAGATCGGCCAGAAGGCGACCATCACCATCGACGCCATCGAGGGCCGGACGTTTGCTGGCCGCGTGACCGAGATCGGCAACAGCCCGATCCAGACCGCCGGCCAGACCGCCGGCCAGCGTACCGCCACCAACTTCAAGGTCGTCGTCACGCTCGATGAAGCGGCGCCCGAGATCCGGCCGGGCTTCACCTGCACGGCTGAGATCTCGACCGCGGCGCGCGCCGATGTCGTGGCCGTGCCGATCCAGGCTCTGACCGTCCGCGAGATCGAGTACGACAAGGCCGGCGCGGTCGTGCCGCGGCTGCGGCCGGCGCCGACCTCGCGCTTCAGCTTCGGGCCCGCGGCGCAGACGACGACGCCGGCCGCGCCGGTGGAGCTGCCCGTCGGGCACACACGCAAGGAGATCGAGGGCGTGTTCGTCATCCGCGACGGCACGGCGGCCTTCACGAAGGTGGAGGTCGGCATCGCCGGCGAGCGCTACTTCGAGGTCACGTCAGGCCTCAAGGACGGTGACCGCGTCATCACCGGGCCGTTCGAGAGCGTCCGCAACCTGTACGACGCCGATGAGGTTCGGGAGAACCGGCCGGCCACCGCCGCGCCGAAGTAGACGTCCCGGCGCACCGCCATGCAGCAGCTCTGGGAGTCGGTCAAGCTGGCGCTGTCGTCGATCTGGGCCAACAAGCTCAGGTCGATGCTGACGCTGCTCGGCAACATCGTCGCGGTGTCGTCGATCATCGCTGTCGTCGCCCTCATCCGCGGCGTGAACGGCGCCGTGTCCGACGCCATCGTGTCGGACCTCGGGGCCGACTCGTTCACCATCAGCCGCATGGGCCTCGTCCGCAACGAGGACGAACGCGACCGCCAGCGCAACAACCCGCGCATCACGGCCGACGAAGCCGACGCCATCGAGCGGTTCGGCACGTCGATCGGCGCCGTGATGGCGCAGGCGCAGCAGAACGCCTCGGTGGCCTACCGCGCCGAGGAACTCGAATCGATCCAGGTCCAGGGCGTGACCGAGCGGTATCTCGACTTCTCGACCTTCGATGCCGAACGCGGCCGGATGATGAGCCCGATCGAAGTGGCGCGCAGCCGGCCGGTTGCCCTCATCGGCTGGCAGATCGCCGATCGGCTCTTCGGCGCCGAGGACCCGCTCGACAAGACCATCAAGGTCGCCGGCGTCCCCTTCCGCGTCGTCGGCGTCAGCGCCAAGAAGGGCTCGTTCTTCGGCAACTCGCTCGACGAGTTCGTCGTCATTCCCCTCGGTACGTATCAGAAGCTCTTCGGCTCGCGGCAGAGCCTGTCGCTGATGGTGAAGCCGCGCGATCCGGCGCAGGTCTCGATGGCCCGTGACGAAGCGCGGACGGCGCTCCGCGTGGCGCGCCACCTGGGACCGGGCGAGGACGACAACTTCGGCCTCGTCGCCTCCGACTCGATCATGGACATCTTCCAGCAGGCCACGGCCGGCATCGCCGTGGTGCTCGTCGGCATCGTCGGCCTGTCGCTCGTCGTCGGCGGCATCGTCATCATGAATATCATGCTCATGGTGGTCAGCGAGCGGACGCGCGAGATCGGCCTGCGCAAGGCGCTCGGCGCCAAGTCGCGCGACATCATGTCGCAGGTGCTGACCGAGTCGGTCACGCTGTCGCTGACCGGCGGCATCATCGGCGTCGCCCTCGGCGCTGCCTTCGCCAAGGGGCTGGCCGCCGTCACGCCGCTGCCGGCGGCCATCGAAACCTGGTCGATCGTCGTCGGCGTGCTCGTCACCGCCCTCGTCGGTCTGTTCTTCGGCTGGTATCCGGCCCGGCGCGCCGCCGGCCTGGCGCCCATCGAAGCCCTGAGGCGCGAATGATCCGCCGCCTGCGCATCCGCCTCTCGCTCTTCCGTGAAACCGCGGCGATGGCCCTCGACACGCTCTGGGCCAACAAGATGCGATCGGTGCTGACCGTGCTCGGCGTGGTCATCGGCATCACGTCGATCGTCGGCATGACGGCGCTCATCCGCGGCTTCGATGAGTCGCTCAAGGATTCAATCCGCTCGCTCGGTCCGAAGACGATCTTCGTGCAGCGCTTCGGCGCCGTCAGCTTCTCCTCGGGCACGTCGTTCCTGGAGCTACTGCGGCGGCCGTCGCTCAACGCCGACGACGGCGAAGCCATCCGCCGGCTGGCGCCCTCGGTCGCGCTCGTCGACACGTGGCTCGGCGGCGGCCCGCCGCGGCCGACGACGGAGCGTGTCTTCTACGGCAGCGAGCGCACGCCGCCGAACGTCATCATGGGCGTGTCCGAACGCTTCGTGGACGTGCGCTTCGCCAAGATGCTGGCCGGGCGCTCCTTCACCGAGCAGGAAGTGGATCGCCGGCGCAACGCCGCGGTGCTCGGCTACGGCCCGTACGAAGCGCTGTTCCTCAAGTCGGGCATCGATCCCATCGGCAAGCAGATCCGCGTCGGCACCGTGCGTTACACGATCGTCGGCGTCATCGACAAGCAGCCGAGCTTCGGCCCGAGTCAGGACGACTTCGTCATCATTCCCTTCACGTCGTGGCGCAAGCAGTTTGGGTCGGAACGCGCCCGCAGCGGCCCGTTCGGGGGCGCCCCGGTGATGATCGCCGTCGTGCCGCACGAGTGGGCGTCGCGCGACGATGCCCTGCGCGAAGTCGAGGCGGTCATGCGCATCCGCCACGGCCTCACGCTCGACAAGCCAAACGACTTCGACCTCGTCACGCAGGATGCCATCCTGAAGGTGTGGGAACAGATCTCGCAGGCCGTGCTGCTCTCGCTCGTCGTCATTTCGTCGATCGCGCTCATGGTCGGCGGCATCGGCGTGATGGCGATCATGACCATCTCGGTCACCGAGCGTACACGCGAGATCGGGGTGCGCAAGGCGATCGGCGCGCGCCGCACCGAAATCCTGTTCCAGTTCCTCATCGAGGCGGTCGTGCTGACCTCGATCGGCGGCGTGCTCGGCATCCTGTTCGGCAGCGGCATCGGCTTTGCCGTGAATCTCATCTCCGGCTTCCCGATCTCGCTGCCGTGGTGGTCGTTCGCCCTCGGCCTCGGATTCTCGGCCGGCGTCGGCATCTTCTTCGGCATGCTGCCCGCCTGGCGCGCCTCCCGCCTCGACCCCATCGAAGCCCTGCGCTACGAATAGCCGCCCCGCCGTCCGATCGGCCTTGACTTCGCACGGCGAAGGCATAGGCTACGGGGAAAGAGACGTCTTGGGCCGGCATCCGGCACCACCGGACCGGCCGCGACGCCAGGGACACGCGGAGGGTCCGGCCTATGAAGGTCTACGATGCCGCCAGTATCCGGAATGTCGCCGTCGCAGGGCACGGGGGGTGTGGCAAGACGCAGCTCGTCTCCGCCCTGCTCTTCGCCTCCGGGATGGTGAACCGCCTCGGGCGTGTGGACGATGGCACCACGGCCACCGACTACGACCCCGAGGAAATCGCCCGCAAGCACACGCTCAGTTCCTCCCTCGCCTACGCCGAATGGCGCCGGACCAAGATCAACCTTCTCGATACACCGGGCGTTGCCAACTTCTTCGCGGATACACGCGCCGCGCTGCGTGTCGCCGATGCCGCGCTCGTGGTCGTCGACGCCGTGTCGGGCCCGGCGGTGCAGACCGAGAAAGCCTGGGCCGCCGCCGACGAGCTCGGCCTTCCCCGCCTGGTGGTGCTGAGCCGCGTCGATCGCGAGCGCGCCTCACTCGAGCGCTCGGTCGACGCCCTGCGCCGGAGCTGCCATCGCAACATCTTTCCAATACATCTCCCGATCGGCGAGGGCGACGCCTGCACCGGCATCGTCGACGTCATCGGCATGAAGGCATTCACCGCGCCCGTGGACGGCGGGCCGGCGGTGGAGGGCCGTGTGCCTGACGCCCTCGTGAAGGAGGCGCAGAGCGCCCGCACCGCGCTCATCGAGGCGGTGGCCGAAGCCGACGACACGCTGATGGAGAAATTCTGCCAAGCCGGCACGCTCGGCGAGCACGACCTCGTCACCGGTCTGCGGCGCGCCACGGCCGCCGCGCGGGTCTTCCCCGCCATCTGCACGTCGGCGCTGAAGAACATCGGCATTGAGTCCACGCTCGACGCCATCCTGAGCTGGCTGCCGGCGGCCGCCGATCGCCCCTTTGCCGCGCGTGACGCCGCCGGCGGCGGCGTCCGCCGTTCGGTGTCCGACACGGCGCCGCTCGCCGCCTTCGTGTGGAAAACGGTGGCCGACCAGTTCGCCGGCCGCACCACACTCTTCCGCGTCTACCAGGGCGTGCTGACGTCCGACTCCACCGTGCGCAACGCCACGCGCGAGGTCGACGAACGTATCGGCAGTCTCATGCTGATGCAGGGCAAGACGCCCGTGCCGGTGTCTGAGGTGCGCGCCGGTGACCTCGGCGCCGTGGCCAAGCTGAAGGAATCGCGCACCGGCGACACGCTCGCCACGGCGAAAGCCGATGTGACCTTCGCGCCGCTGCCGTCGCCGGAGCCCGTGCTCTCGTACGCCATCGAGCCGAAGACCCGTGGCGACGAAGACAAGATCAGCACCGCCATGCACCGCCTCGAGGAAGAAGACGGCGCCATCCACTACGCATGCGACCCCAACACCAACGAGCTGCACCTGTCGGGACAGGGACAGCTCCACATCGAAGTCACGGTCGCCAAACTGAAGCGCCGCTTCGGCGTGGACGTGCTGCTGAAGCCGCCGCGCATCCCCTACCGCGAGACCATTACGGCGGCGGTCGAGGCGCATGGCCGGCACAAGAAGCAGACCGGCGGGCACGGCCAGTTCGGCGACTGCACAGTGCGCTTCGAGCCGCTGCCGCGCGGCGGCGGCTTCGCGTTCGAGGATGCGATCTTTGGCGGCGCAATTCCGCGACAGTTCATTCCCGCCGTCGAGAAGGGGCTCGACGAGTCACGGGCGCGCGGCTTCCTCGCCGGCTATCCGATGGTGGACTTCAAGGCCACGCTCATCGACGGTTCGTTCCACGACGTCGATTCGAACGAGCTGTCGTTCAGGACGGCCGGGCATCTGGCCTTCCAGGACGGCATGGCGCGCGCCCGGCCGACGCTGCTCGAGCCGGTCATGCACGTCGAGGTATACGCCCCGGCAGAATTCGCCGGCGACCTGATGGGCGACCTGAACGGCCGGCGCGGACGCATCGCCGGCATGGATACGCGCGGCCCGAGCACCGTCATCCGCGCGCAGGTGCCGATGTCGGAGATGCTGACCTACGAACAGCACCTCACCTCGGTCACCGGTGGCCGCGGCAGCTACCACATGGAGTACTCGCACTACGAGGACGTGCCGGCGCCGCTGCAGACGAAGATCGTGGCCGCGCACAAGGCCGCGCATCGGCACGCCGGCGACCACGCCTGACGACGGTCCGTACACAACAACAGCCTGGCGGCCTCATCGGCTGCCAGGCTGTGCGTGGCGCGGTGCGCCGGAAGCCGGCGCGTGAACTAGGAGCCGCCGGCCTTGCGCGGAGTCGTGGTCTTCTTGGCGGCGCCGCGCGCGGGCTTCGACGCCTTGCTCGGCGCGCCGCCCTTGGCGTCCTTCTTCTCGCCGCGGATACGTGAGGCGGCGGCGCGGAGCCGCTCGCCGACGCTCTTCTGCGCCTTCGGCGCTTCACCGGATTCGGCCTCGGCGGCCTTCTCGGCCGCGGCCTTCTTCGGATCGAACTCCGAGCCCACGAGCTCGACGAGCGCCGTCTCAGCGCCGTCGCCCTTGCGCATCCCGAGCTTCAGGATGCGGGTGTAGCCACCGGGACGCTCCATATAGCGCGGCGCGATGTCGCCGAAGAGCTTCGTGACGACGTCGTCGTTGTGGATGTCGCGGCCCACCTGGCGGCGCGCCGCCAGCGTCTTGCCCTTGGGCTCGGCCGCCTTCACGCCGCGCTTGGCCACGGTGATGATCTTCTCGACGAAGGGCCGCAGTTCCTTGGCCTTCGGGAGCGTGGTCGTGATGTGCTCGTGCGTGAGCAGCGCCTCGGCCTGGTTGCGAAGCATCGACAGGCGATGATCCGTCAGCCGGCCCAGTTTCCGATGTCCTACTCGATGTCTCATGGCAGTGTGTCCTGACCGCTCGTTCCGGCGGCGTTAGTCCTGCGCCGCCTGGTCGAGGCGCATGCCGAGCCCGAGACCCATGGTCTGCAGGATCTCCTTGATTTCGTTGAGCGACTTGCGGCCGAAGTTCTTCGTCTTCAGCATGTCGCCCTCGGTCTTCTGGACGAGCTCGCGGATGGTGCGGATGTTGGCGTTCTTGAGGCAGTTGTACGAACGCACCGAGAGCTCGAGTTCCTCGACGCTCTTGTCGAGGTGCTCGTTGGCGCCGCCGGCACGGACGGCGTCACCGGCGGCGTCGCCGATCGGCTCGTCTTCGTCGTCGAGGTTGATGAAGATGCTCAGGTGGTCGCGAATCAGCTTGGCCGAGAGCGACACGGCGTCGCGCGGCGTGACCGAGCCGTTGGTCCACACGTCGAGGGTCAGCTTGTCGTAGTCGGTGGTCTGGCCGAGGCGGGCCGCCTCCACCAGGTAGTTGACCTTCTTCACCGGCGAGTGCACCGAGTCGATCGGAATCCAGCCGATGCCCAGGTCCTCGTCGAAGTTCTTGTCGGCCGCCACGTAGCCACGTCCACGCTTGACGCGCAGCTCCATGTGCAGCTTGCCGCCTTCGGAGATGGTGGCGATGTGGGCATCGGGCTCGAGGATCTCGATGTCCTGGTCCACTTCGATATCAGCCGCGCGCACCTTCCCCGGCTTGTTGACGCGCAGCGACAGCGTCTTGGCGGCGTCGGTGTGCACCTTGAGCGGAATCATCTTGAGGTTGAGGATGATGTCGGTCGCATCCTCGACCACGCCCTTGATGGGCGAGAACTCGTGCAGCACGCCGTCGATCTTCACGGCGGTGACGGCGGCGCCTTCAATCGACGACAGCAGCACGCGCCGCATGGCGTTGCCGACCGTCGTGCCGAAGCCGCGCTCGAAGGGCTGGGCCGTGAAACGGCCGTACCGATCGGTGAGCGTATCGCGCTCGAATTCGAGCCGCTTGGGACGCTGGAAACCCTTCCACAACATGGCATTCACCCTTTCGCCAACGGGCCGGCAGACCGGCCTCCAGACCTGCGTGCAAGCACCACCGGCCTCCCGCTGCAGGTCTGTCGAGCTGCGGGCCGGTGATGGGCGTCCCCGGGGACACCCCGGGACCGTACTTCTGAGCCCCGGGACCAGAGTCCCGGGCCTCCGCTACTTCGAGTAGAGCTCGACGATGAGCTGTTCCTGCACGGGCAGGTTGATCTGCGCGCGGGTCGGCATCGAGACGACCTTGGCGCCGAGCTCGCCTTCGAGGGCAATCCACTCAGGAATGCCGCGGCCCTTGACCTCGCCGACGGCGTGGAGGATCGACGCGTTTTCCTTGCTCGTCGGACGGACCGTCACCACATCACCGGCCTTCAGCGAGTAGGACGGGATGTCGACCTTCTTGCCGTTGATGAGGAAGTGCCCGTGGCGCACGAGCTGCCGTCCCTGCGCACGCGAGGTGGCGAAGCCCATGCGGTAGACCGCGTTGTCGAGGCGCCGTTCGAGCAGCTGCAGCAGCGTCTCGCCGGTGATGCCGCGGGTGCGATCGGCCATTTCGAAGTAGCGGCGGAACTGATCTTCGAGCACGCCGTAGGTGCGCTTGACCTTCTGCTTCTCGCGCAGCTGCACGCCGTAGCCGACCATCTTCGAGGCGCGGCGGCGGCCATGCTGGCCGGGGGGCATGTTGCGCTTCTCGATGGCGCACTTCTCGGTGTAGCACCGCTCGCCCTTGAGGAACAGCTTCATGCCCTCACGGCGGCAGAGGCGGCAGACCGGTCCGGTATATCGAGCCATGTAACGTCGTCCTTCTCTCTCTGAATGCGGGAACGCGCGACTAGACGCGGCGGCGCTTGGGCGGCCGGCAGCCGTTGTGCGGAATCGGCGTGACGTCGCGGATCGACTTCACCTCGATGCCGGCGTTCTGCAGGGCGCGCACGGCCGACTCACGGCCTGACCCCGGGCCCTTGACGAGCACTTCGCAGGAGCGCATGCCGAACGTCTTGGCGACGTTGCCGGCGGTCATGGCGGCCTGCGTGGCGGCGTACGGCGTGCCCTTCCGCGACCCCTTGAAGCCGATGGCGCCGGCGCTCGACCACGACACCACGTTGCCTTCGGTGTCGGTGATGGTGATGAGCGTGTTGTTGAACGACGCCTGGATGTGCGCGAAGCCGTGGTGCACCACGCGCTTCTCGCCGCGCTTCTTGAAAGTCTTCTTCTTGGGGGTGGCGTCTTTGGCGCCTTCGGTCTTGGCCATGGGTTACACCGTCTTCTTCTTGGCAACCGCGCCCTTGCGCGGCCCCTTGCGCGTGCGCGCGTTCGTCTTCGTGCGCTGTCCCCGGGCGGGCAGGCCGCGGCGGTGGCGCATGCCACGATAGCTGCCGATTTCCATCAGCCGCTTGATGTTCATGGAGATCTCCTTGCGGAGATCGCCTTCCACACCGCCCTGCTCTTCGATGACGCGGCTGATCTTCCGCACGTCGTCGTCGGTCAGGTCCTTCACGCGGATGTCACCGCTGACACCGGCCGCTTCGAGGATCTTTCCGGACCGGTGGTCGCCGATCCCGAAGATGTACGTGAGCCCGATTTCGACCCGCTTCGTCCGCGGAAGGTCAATGCCTGCAATACGCGCCATAGCTGCTTTCGCCTCGGGAGGGCCAGCCCGGTGCCGCGGCTCGTTCGAGCCCCAGCCCCCAGCCTCCAGCCCCCAGATCCTGTCCTACCCCTGCCGCTGCTTGTGCTTCGCGTTCGTGCAGATGACCCGCACGACACCCTTGCGACGCACGACCTTGCACTTGTCGCAGATCTTCTTGACTGACGCTCGCACTTTCATCGCTCGTCCCTACAGTTTCTCGACGATGCGCCCACGCGTCCGGTCCGTGGGCGACAGCGCCAGCTTTACTCGATCCCCGACGACGACCCTGACGTAATTGCGCGCCGGCGTTCCGCCGAGGTGCGCGACGACATCGTGCCGTCCCTCCACACTCACCCGAACCAGCGCGCTCGGAAGCAGTTCCCGAACCTCGCCTTCCACTTCCAGCGGCGATGACGGCGCCTCGCCGGTCATCGCCTACGCCGCGGCGTTGGCCGCCGCGTCGCGCCGGGTCAGAATCCGGCAGCCGTCGGCGGTGACCGCCACCGTGTGTTCGAAGTGCGCCGAGAGGCTGCCGTCCTTTGTCACGGCCGTCCACCCGTCGCTCAACACCTTCACGCCCGCGCCGCCCATGTTCACCATGGGTTCGATCGCGAGCACCATGCCTTCCGCCAGGCGCGGTCCGCGCCCCGGCGTGCCGTAGTTCGGAATCTGCGGCTCCTCGTGCAGCGTCTGCCCGATGCCGTGTCCCACGAACTCCCGCACCACCGAGAATCCCGCCGCCTCGACGTGCCGCTGGACCGCCGCGCCGATGTCCGACAGCCGCGCTCCCGCCTTCACCACCGCCAGCGCCTCGTGCAGTGACTGCTTCGTCACCTCGAGGAGCCGTGCCGCGTCCGGTGAAATCGCGCCCACCGGCACCGTCACGGCGCTGTCGCCGTAGAACCCATCCATCTTCGCCCCGAGATCGACCGACAGGATATCCCCCGCCACGAGCTTTCGCGATGACGGAATCCCGTGGACGACCTGCTCGTTCACCGACGCGCAGATGGTCGCCGGATACCCGTGGTATCCCTTGAACGCCGGCTCCGCCCCCGCCTCGCGCAACCGCCGCTCGGCCAGGGCGTCGACCTCGGCGGTCGTGACGCCCGGCGCGATCATCGCCGCCAGTTCGGCGAGCACGCGGGCGACGAGCGCGTTGACACGCGCCAGCCGCTCCAGCTCTGCCGCCGATCGACAGGTGATCATCGTCGCCGTTCCCTACCGCGTGCCGCTCACCGAGGCCACGGCCTCGGCAATCGCCGCGTAGACATCCTTCGGGCTGCGGGCGCCGTCCACACGTCGGAACGTCTCCCGGCCCTCGTAGTACCCGATCATCGGCTGCGTCTCGCGCCAGTAGACCGTGAGCCGGTCGCGCACGACCCCCTCGCTGTCATCCGAACGCTGCACCAGCCGCCCGCCGCACACCCTGCACGCCTGGGCTTCCGACGGTTCGCCGTCGAAGGCCGAGACCGTCGTGCCGCACGACTCGCAGATCCGCCGTCCGCGCACCCGCCGGACCAGTTCCTCGTCCGGCACGCGGATTTCCACCACCGTCAGCGGGCTGCCATCGAGCAGCCCGTCGAGCGCCTTGGCCTGCGCCACCGTGCGCGGAAAGCCGTCGAGCACGAACCCGCCGCGGGCGTCGTCGTCGGACAGCCGCCGCCGCACGAGCTCCACGATGAGATCGTCGCTCACCAGCTGCCCACGCGCCACAGTTTCCTTCACCTGGCGGCCCAGCTCGCTGCCCGACGTCACCGCGTCGCGCAGCATGTCGCCGGTCGAGATCTTCGGCACGCAGTGATCCCTGGCCATCTGCACCGCCTGAGTGCCCTTGCCCGCTCCAGGCGGGCCGAGCATCAACAACCGCAGTGCCATGACGTCAGTCGCGCCGTCCGCGAATCCGCGTCTTCTTCATGAAACCGTCGTAGTGCCGCATGATGAGCTGCGACTCCAGCTGGCTCACGGTATCCATCGCCACGCCCACCACGATGAGGAGCGACGTGCCACCGAAGAAGAAATTGACACCAAGGCCGTTGGTGAACCACTGCGGCAGGACGGCATCGAGCCGTTCCCCGATGAACGGTATCGGCGCCACCTTGAAGCCGGTGATCATGAATTCAGGCAGCAGCGCCACGAGACACAGGTAGGCGGCGCCGGCCAGCGTGATCCGGGTGAGGATCGTGTCGATGTGTTCGGCCGTGCGCTTGCCCGGCCGGATACCCGGGATGAAGCCGCCGTACTTGCGCATGTTCTCCGACACGTCATCCGGATTGAAGATGATGGCCGTGTAGAAGTAGGCGAAGAACAGGATCAGGCTCACGAAGAGCAGGTTGTAGAGCGGCATCCCGTAGGCGAGCTGCCGGACGACCGCATCGCCCCAGCCGCCGGCCTGGAAGAAGCCGGTGAGGGTGCCGGGGAACGCGAGCAGCGAGCTCGCGAAGATGACCGGGATGACGCCGCCGGTGTTGACCTTGAGCGGGATGTGGGTGCTCGTGCCGGCGAACTGGCGGCGGCCCACGACACGCTTGGCGTACTGCACCACGATGCGCCGCTGGCCGCGCTCGACGAAGACGATCGCGGCGATGACGGCCACCATGAGCGCCACCAGGATGAGCAGCCGGATGAGGCCGATCTGCCCGGTGCGGAGCTGGTCGAACGTCAGCGTGACGGCGCGCGGGAAGTTCACGACGATGCCGGCGAAGATGAGCAGCGACATGCCGTTACCGATGCCGCGTTCGGTGATCTGTTCGCCCAGCCACATCACGAACATCGTGCCGGTCGTGAGCGTGAGGATACACATCAGCCGGAAGCCCCAGCCCGGCTCGTAGACGAGTGGCAGGCCGCCGGCCACGTTGGTCTGCTGTTCCAGATAGATGGCGATGGCCATCGACTGGGCCACGGCCAGCACCACCGTGAGGTAGCGGGTGTACTGCGTGATCTTGCGGCGGCCGAGCTCGCCTTCCTTGGAAAGGCGCTCGAGGTACGGCCACACCACGGTGAGCAGCTGCAGGATGATCGAGGCGCTGATGTAGGGCATGACGCCCAGAGCGAAGATCGTCACCTGCGACAGGTTCCCGCCGGAGAACATGTCGTAGAAGCCGAACATCGTGCCGCGCGCCTGTTCGGCGAGCAGCGCCAGCGCCGCCGTGTTCACCCCGGGCGTCGGGATGTGGCTGCCCACGCGATACACGCCCAGCATCGCGAGCGTGAAGAGCACACGATTCCTGAGATCAGCGATCGCAAAGAGGTTCTTGAACGCGTCGAGCATGGCCTACGCCTTCTGACTGCCTGACCGGGAACCGGCCGTCAGGCCGCGGGCTTTCCCAGGACTTCCGTCGTCCCGCCGGCCGCCGCGATCTTCTCGGCCGCCTTCCCACTGAACTTGTGCGCCTGCACGGTGAACGCCTTGCTCACCTCGCCACGCGCCAGCACCTTGACGGGCATGCGGCGGTCCGAGACGAGGCCCACCGCCCGGAGCGTCTCCGGGCTGACGACGGCGCCGGCGTCGAACCGCTCGGCGATCGCGTCGAGATTCACCACCGCGTATTCGATGCGGAAGATGTTGTTGAAGCCGCGCTTCGGCATGCGGCGGTGCAGCGGCATCTGGCCGCCTTCGAAACCGCGCTTGCTCTTGTAGCCCGAGCGCGACTGCGCACCCTTGTAGCCGCGGGCCGCCGTCTTGCCACTGCCCGAACCGGGACCGCGGCCGACGCGCTTCTTGGTGAACTTCGAGCCCTTGGCGGGCTTCAGATTGCTGAGATTCGTGGCCATCGGCGTTACTCGGCGACCGTCACGAGGTGACGGACCTTGTGAATCATTCCGCGAGTCTCGGGCGTGTCGAGCAACGTCACCGAGTGACGGATGCGACGCAGGCCCATGCCCTCGACGGTCTTCGCCTGGGTCCTGTTGAACCCGATCGGGCTCTTCACCAGGGTGACCTTCACTGTCTTCTGCTGCTTCGACATGATGTCCTCAGCGTCGTCCGACTACGCCGTCGCGCCGACGACGTCTTCGAGATCCTTGCCGCGCAGGCGCGCGACGTGGGCCGGATCCTTCAGCATCGAGAGCGCGGTGAACGTGGCGCGCACGACGTTGTGCGGGTTAGCCGTTCCAAGCGACTTGGTCAGCACGTTGTGGATGCCGCAGGATTCGACCACCGCGCGCACGCCGCCGCCGGCGATGATGCCGGTGCCCTCGGGGGCCGGCTTCAGCAGCACGCGGCCGGCGCCGTAGCGGCCGAGCACCGGGTGCGGGATCGAGGTGCCCTTCAGCGGCACGCGGATGAGGCCCTTCTTCGCGGCCTCGATGCCCTTCTTGATGGCCGAGGGCACTTCCTTGGCCTTGCCGATCCCGAAGCCCACCACGCCATGGCCGTCGCCGACCACCACGAGCGCGCTGAAGCTCAGGTTCTTGCCGCCCTTGACCACCTTGGTCACGCGGTTGATGGCAACCACCGTGTCCTTGATGTCGAGCTGGCTCGCATCGATTCGTTCGCGTGTCCGCATCATCGCCTTCCGATTCGCCTAAAACTCGAGTCCGGCCTTGCGGGCCGCCTCGGCCACCTCGCGCACACGGCCGTGGTACAGGAACCCGTTCCGATCGAACACCACCTTCGAGATGCCCCTCGCCTTGAGCCGCTCGGCGATGGTCTCGCCCACGACGCCCGCGCCCTTGTTGTTGCCGGCGCGCGCCCCGTCGGTCATCTTCGCCTTCACTGCCGGCTCGACGCTCGAGGCCGAGGCCAGCGTCTGGCCGGCCAGGTCGTCGATGACCTGCACGTAGATGTGCGACACGCTTCGGAACACGCTGAGACGCGGCTGCGTCGAGGTGCCGCGCACGCGCTTGCGGATGCGGTACTTGATCCGCTGACGACGATCGTCCTTGTTGGTGATCTTCATGGCCCTACGCCCCCGTCTTTCCGGCCTTCTTCTTCAGGACCTCGCCCATGTAACGCACGCCCTTCTGCTGATACGGGTCGGGCTTGCGCAGTGAGCGGATGTTGGCGGCGACCTGGCCGACGAGCTGGCGATCGACGCCGGTCACGGTCACGTGGGTCTGCTTGTCGACCTGGACCTCGATGCCGACCGGGATGTCGAAGATCACCGGGTGCGAGTAGCCGAGCGCGAAGTGCACCTGCTTGCCCTTGACCTCGGCACGGTAGCCGACGCCGACGATGTCGAGTTCGCGCTTCCAGCCGTCGTTCACGCCGGCGACGGCGTTGGCGACGAGGCTGCGCGCGAGGCCGTGGAACTTGCCGAGCGACTTGTCGTCGGGCCGTTCACGGCGCGCCTGGATGTGACCGTCTTCGACGGCCATCACGACGCCCGGCGGCAGCGCCTGCCGCATCTGGCCCTTCGGCCCCTTGACATCGACACCGGTGGCGTCGACCTTGACGGTGACGCCCTTCGGAATCGGAATCGGCTTCTTTCCAATACGTGACATGTCTTCAACCCTCAGGGACTGGGGCGCGAGGGGGGCGGCACCGGAACGGTGTCCGCGTCAGCCCTCGTCCGTCGACCCCGGACCTACCGTCCTGGTACTACCAAACGTTACAGAGCACTTCGCCGCCGATGCCCGCCTTCTTGGCGGCCCGGCCGGTCATCACACCGTGCGACGTCGTGAGAATGCTCACGCCGAGGCCACCGAGCACCGGGCCGATGCCATCGGCCGCCAGATACACGCGCCGTCCGGGACGGCTCACGCGCTGGATGCCCGAGATCACCTTTTCGCCGCCCGGGCCGTACTTGAGCAGCACCCGGATCATCGGCCGCGCCGCCCCGCCGTTCCGCACGGGCTTGTCCTCGACGAGCTTGAAGCCCGCGATGTAGCCCTCGTCCTGCAGGATCCTGGCGATCTCGGCCTTCAACTTCGACGCGGGCATGTCCACGCGGGCGTGTCTTGACGCCACGGCGTTCCGTACCCGGGTCAGCATGTCTGCAATCGGATCAGTCATGTTCTTCGTGCTCTCGTCTATCTTCCCGAGTGCCGGCGCCCGCGCCCCGGCTCCCGCCAGCTACCAGCTGCTCTTCGTCACGCCCGCGACATCGCCCGTCAGCGCGTGTTCGCGGAAACACAGTCTGCAGAGCGCGAACTTCCGCAGGTAGGCCCGCGGCCGCCCGCACCGCCGGCAGCGGTTGCGGTGGCGCACCTTGAACTTCAGCGCCTTCTTTTCACGAGCCTTCTTCGCAGTCGTCGCCATTGCTCGAGTCCTCGGGTCCTAGTTCGTGCGGAAGGGCATGCCCAGGAGCTGCAGCAGCTTGCGGGCTTCCTCGTCCGTCTTCGCGGTGGTCACGACGCACACGTTCATGCCGCGCGCCTTGTCTACCTTCAGGTAGTCGATCTCAGTGAAGATCAGCTGGTCGCGCAGACCCAGCGTGTAGTTGCCGCGGCCGTCGAAGCCGCGCGCCGAGACGCCGCGGAAGTCGCGCACGCGCGGCAGCGAGATGCTGATGAGGCGGTCCAGGAAGTCGTACATCCGGTCGCCGCGCAGCGTGACCATCGCGCCGATGGCCTGGCCTTCGCGCACCTTGAACTGCGCGATCGACTTCTTGGCGCGGCGCACCGAGGCCTTCTGCCCGGTAATCTTGCCGAGTTCGTCGGCGGCCACGTCGATGAGCTTGGCGTTCTGCGTCGCTTCGCCGAGGCCCATATTGACGACGACCTTCTCGATCTTGGGTACGGCCATGATGTTGCCGTAGCCGAATTCCTTCGACAGCGCCGGCACCACGTCCTTCAGGTACCGTTCCCGCAGCCGGTTCGTCTTCGTGCTCATGTCGCCTTACCCCTGCCGCTTGCGGCGGACGCGCACCTTGGTGCCGTCAGCCTCGACCCGCACGCCGATGCGCGCCGGCTGGTTGGACTCCGCGTCGACCAGCATCACGTTCGAGACGTGGATGGCCGACTCGCGCTCGAGAATGCCGCCCTTGATGTTCTTCTGGGGGTTCGGACGGGTGTGGCGCTTGATGATGCCGACGCCCTCGACCACCACCCGGCTCTTGTCGGGCAGCACCTGCAGGACGCGGCCGCGCTTGCCGCGGTCCTTGCCGGCCCGCACGAGCACCGTGTCGTTCTTCTTGATCCGCACCTTGGCCATGGTCTACAGCACCTCGGGCGCGAGGGAGATGATCTTCATGAACCGGCGCTCGCGCAGTTCACGCGCCACCGGCCCGAAGACGCGCGTGCCCACCGGCTCGCCCTCGGCGTTCACCAGCACGGCGGCGTTCCGGTCGAACCGGATGTAGCTGCCGTCCTTGCGACGCTGTTCCTTGCGCACGCGCACGATGACGGCCTTCACCACGCTCCCCTTCTTCACGTTGGATTCGGGGGTCGCTTCCTTCACCGACGCCGTGACGATGTCACCCAGGCGCGCATACCGTCCGGTGGATCCGCCGATCGGATTGATCACCGCGAGCTTGCGCGCGCCCGAGTTGTCGGCCACGTCGAGAATCGTCCGCATCTGAATCATGGCGGCTCTCCTCCTAGACCTTCGGGGCGCGTTCGATCACGCGCGTGACCGACCAGCGCTTGCGGCTGCTCATCGGCCTGGACTCGGAGATGGCGACCAGGTCGCCCATCTTCGCGTCGTCGTTTTCGTTGTGCGCCATCAGCTTGGTGGTGCGCTTCTGAATCTTGCCGTAGACGCCGTGCTGAACACGGCGCTTGACGGCGACGACCACGCTCTTCTGCATGCGGTCGCTGACCACCACACCCTGCATTTCGATCTTCACGGCCATGGCTACTTCGCCTTTTCCCTGAGAACGGTCTTCACGCGCGCCAGGTTCTTGCGGGCGTCGCGGAGGGCCACCGGCTTCTCGAGCTGGCCCATTGCCTTGCGGATGCGGAGGCGGAACAGCTCGTCCTCGATCTCCGTCACCTTGGCGCGCAGACCGTCAGCATCGATCTCGCGCAGTTCGGTTGCCTTCATCGCTGCTTCTCCTCGCCGAACCGGACAGCGAACTTGGTCAGGATGGGAAGCTTCGCGGCCGCGAGTTCCATGGCACGACGCGCCTCGGTCTCGCTGACACCTTCCATCTCGAACAGGATCTTGCCGGGCCGCACGACGGCCACCCAGCCTTCCGGTGCGCCCTTGCCCTTACCCATTCGGGTTTCGAGCGGCTTCTTCGTGACCGGCTTGTCGGGGAATACCCGCACCCAGATCTTGCCGCCGCGCTTGATGAACCGGGTCATCGCGACGCGCGCTGCTTCAATCTGCCGATCGGTCATCCAGCAGGGCTCCAGTGCCTTGAGCCCGTAGTCGCCGAACGACACGTCCGAACCGCGCCACGCCTTGCCGCACATGCGGCCGCGCTGCTGCTTTCGGTACTTGACCTTCTTCGGCATCAACATGATGTCGTCTCGCTATCCCCGGGCGCCGGCCGCTCGACGCGGACGGTCGCGGTATTCTTCGTCGCGGCCCACGCGCGGGGTGAGCCGTTCGCCCTTATACATCCAGACCTTCACGCCAATCTGGCCGTAGGTGGTGTGGGCTTCGTGAAAGCCGAAGTCGACATCGGCGCGCAGCGTCTGCAGCGGCAGCTGGCCGTGGAGATACCACTCAGAGCGGGCAATCTCGGCGCCGTTCAGCCGGCCCGACACGCGCACCTTGATGCCGCGGGCGCCGAAACGCAGCGCCGACTCCACCGCTTTGCGCATCGCCCGGCGGAACGCCACGCGCTTTTCGAGCTGCATGGCGACCGACTCGGCCACCAGCTGCGCGTCGAGCTCGGGCTTCTGGATCTCCTGGATGTTGATGAAGACCTCGCGCTTGGTGCGCTTCTGGATCTCCTGCTTCAACTTGTCGACTTCCGTGCCCTTGCGCCCGATGATGATGCCGGGGCGCGAGGTGTGCACGTCGATCTTCAGCTTGTTGGCGGCGCGCTCGATCTCGATCTTGGACACACCGGCGTGCTGGAACCGCTTCTTGAGGTCCGCCTTGAGCGCGAGGTCCTCGTGAAGCAGGTCCGCGTACTCCTTGCCGGCGAACCAGCGCGACTTCCAGGTCTTGTTGAACCCGATCCGGAACCCGTACGGGTGAACTTTCTGACCCACTGCGTTCTCCTCGTCCTACTCGGCGGCCGCGGTCGTCGCGGGCTTCTTGACGCGGGCTTTCCGCGCCGGGGTCCTGGTGTCGCCGTCGCCGACCGCCTTGATCTTCTGCGGACGCTCGGTCACTTCCACCGTCAGATGCGTCGTGCGCTTGACGACCCGGAAGGCGCGTCCCATCGGAGCGGGACGAACGCGCTTCTGTGACGGGCCCTGGTTGGCGAACGCCGCCGACACGAAGAGCCGTTCGACGTCGCCGCCGAAGCCCTCCGTCTGACGGACGTTGGCCACCGCCGACCGCAGCACCTTCGCCAGGTCGCGCGCCACCGTCTTCTTCGCGAACTGCAGCGTCGAGAGGGCGCGGTTGACGTCCTTGCCGCGGATCAGGTCGCACACGAGTCCGGCCTTCTGGGCGGACGAGCGCACGTACTTCGCCGTTGCCTGCGAGCGCACCATGTCAGTTCTTCCCTCCGGCCGGAGCCGACGAGGCGGTCTTCTCGGCCTTGGCCGCGTGCCCCTTGAACTGGCGCGTGGGCGAGAACTCGCCGAGCTTGTGCCCGACCATGTTCTCGGTGAGATAGACCGGCACGAACTTGCGGCCGTTGTGCACCGCCAGCGTGTGCCCGACCATCTCGGGAATCACGGTGGAGCGACGCGACCAGGTCTTGACGACTTTCTTTTCGCCGGCACGGTTCATGGCTTCCACCTTCTCGAGGAGGTGGGTGTCGATGAACGGGCCCTTCTTCAGCGATCTGCTCATAACGCCTACTTCTTCCGCCGCTGCACGATGAACTTGTTGCTGAGCTTCTTGTTCGACCGGGTCTTGTAGCCCTTGGTCGGCACACCCCACGGCGTCACCGGGTGACGGCCGCCCGAGGTGCGGCCTTCGCCGCCGCCGAGCGGATGGTCAACCGGGTTCATGGCGACACCGCGCACGTGCGGCTTCTTGCCGAGCCAGCGGCTGCGGCCCGCCTTGCCGATCGAGACGTTCTCGAAGTCGAGGTTGCCGACCTGCCCGATGGTCGCCAGGCAGTTCTGCAGGATCTTCCGGATTTCCCCGGACGGCATCTTGACCGAGACGTAGTCGCCTTCCTTCGCCACGACCTGCATGGCGGCACCGGCGCTGCGCGCCAGCTGACCGCCGCGGCCGGGCTTCAGCTCGACGTTGTGCACGAGCGTGCCCTGCGGGATGTTCGACAGCGGCAGCGTGTTGCCCGGCAGGATGTCAGCCGTGTCGGAGGCGATGATGGTGTCGCCGACCTTCAGGCCGAGGGGCTGCAGCACGTAGCGCTTCTCGCCGTCGGCATAGGTGACGAGGGCGATGCGCGCCGACCGGTTCGGGTCGTACTCGATGGTCGACACCTTGCCGGGGATGTTCTTCTTGTCGCGCTTGAAGTCGATGATGCGATACAGGCGCTTGTGCCCGCCGCCGCGCCACCACATGGTGAGTTCACCAGTGCTGTTGCGGCCACCCGAGCGCTTGAGCGACTCGGTGAGCGGTCGATGCGGCGAGTCGGTCGTGATCTCGTCGAAGACCTGGACGGTCTGGAACCGGCGTCCCGGCGATGTGGGCTTGTACTTGCGAATCGGCATGGCCGTCTCTCTCGGATCCGTGAGGCTCGTGGGCGTTAGACGTTGTCGGCGAACTCGGGCAGCTTCTCGCCCTCGCGCAACACCACGTAGGCCTTCTTCCAATCGGAGCGCCGGCCCACGAACTGGCCCTGGCGCTTCTGCTTGCCGTGCGCGAGCGACGTGCGCACCGACGCCACCTTCGGGCCCAGCAGCTTCTCGACCGCGCGCTTCACGTCGAGCTTGTTGGCCTGCCGCGCCACTTCGAACACCAGCGTCCGGCCGTCTTCCTTCATCACGGTGGTCTTCTCCGTGACGAGCGGGCGCCGAATCACTTCAGTGAGCTTCATGTCCGTGTCTCCCGCCTAGGCGCCGAGCGCCGACTGCAGCTTCTCGACCGCCGACTGCGTCAGCACGACCTTGGTCGTGTCGATGACGTCGCGGGCGTTGATGCGTGAGCTCTGCAGGAACTTCACGCCGGGGATGTTGCGCAGCGACAACGCGAGGTTCTCGTCGAGCTGCACGTCCACGAGCAGGGCCTTGCCGTTGACGCCGATGGTCTTCAGCATGGCGGCCGCGGCCTTGGTCTTGACGGCCGACGCGGTCAGCGCGTCGACGATCACGAGGTCGCCGTCCTGCGCCTTCTGCGCCAGCGCCGCCTGCAGGCCGCCGAGCTCGACCTTCTTGGGCGCGGTGAACGCGTAGCTGCGCGGCTGCGGGCCGAACACGGTGCCGCCCTTGCGCCACAGCGGCGTGCGAGTCTCGCCGACGCGGGCCCGGCCGGTGCCCTTCTGGCGCCACGGCTTGCGGCCACTGCCGCTGACGAGGCCGCGCGTCTTGGTGGCGTGGGTGCCGCGACGGTCGGCGGCATTCGCCCGCACGACCGAGGCGTGGATGAGGTCGGTCTTCACGCGGCCGCCGAACACGGCGTCGCTGAGCTCGACCGAGCCCACCTTCTTGTTCTCTGCGTTGACGACATCTACAGTCATGGCGTCCTACTTCTTGCCCTTCTTGGGCTTTTCCTGCAGCTGCGGCTGCGGCTCGGGCTTGGCCGCGACGGCCTTGCGGATGAGCACGTATCCGCCGTTGGCCCCGGGCACCGCGCCACGCACGACCATCAGGTTGTTGTCCGCGTCGATCCGCAGCACCTTGAGGTTGCGCACCGTCACCCGGTCCTGGCCCATGTGGCCGCCCATGCGCATGCCCTTGACGACACGCGACGGGTAGGACGAGGCGCCGATCGAACCGGGCGCGCGGTGGAACATCGAGCCGTGGGTCGCGACGCCGCCACCGAAGTGGTGGCGCTTCACGACGCCCTGGAAGCCATGGCCCTTGCTCGTGCCGATGACGTCCACGCGCTCACCCTGGTTGAACAGGGCGCCGACGACGACCGAGTCACCAGGCTTCGGCTGCTCGCCGCCAGCCACGCGCTTGACCTCGCGCCGCACGCGGGTCGCCGGCACGTTCGCCGCCTTGTGGTGGCCGGCAATCGCCTTGTTGGCCTTGTACTTGCCGCCGACGAGCCCGAGCTGCACGGCTTCGTAGCCGTCGCGTTCCGCGAGCTTCGCCTGCACGACGACGCAGGGACCCGCCTGAAGGACAGTGGCCGGTTCGACCGTGCCATCCTCGAGGAAGAGCTGCGTCATTCCAATCTTCTTGCCGATGATTCCATTCACCATCGTGATTCCTCAGCTGCTGTCTAGCCAGTGAGCCGCTAGAACCTAGCCGCTGCTACTTTCCGTGTTCCTTGCCGAACGCCTTGATCTCGACGTCCACACCCGCGGGCAGGTCGAGCTTCATGAGCGCGTCGACCGTCTGCGGCGTCGGCTCGAAGATGTCGATGAGCCGCTTGTGCGTCCGCACCTCGAACTGCTCGCGCGACTTCTTGTCGACGTGCGGCGACCGGAGCACCGTCCACTTGTTGATCTCGGTCGGCAGCGGAATCGGACCCGCCAGCCGCGCACCCGTCCGCTTGGCCGTGTCCACGATTTCGCCGGTGCTCTGGTCGAGCAGCCGCGCGTCGTAGGCCTTCAAACGGATTCGAATCTTGTCGCCAACCATGTGCTGATTCCTCGTCGGTCTCGTGTCTCGGGTGCCGGGCCTACTTCGTGCCCTGCACTCTCGCGATGACTTCGTCGCTCACGTTGCGCGGCGCCTGCTCGTAGCGGTCGAAGTGCATCGAGTAGGTGGCGCGGCCCTGCGTGCGCGACCGCAGGTCGGTCGCGTAGCCGAACATGTCGCTCAGGGGCACGCGGGCCGAGATGATCTGCGTGCCGCCGCGGTCTTCCTGCGACTGGATGCGGCCACGGCGGCTCGCCAGGTCGCCCATCACGTCGCCGAGGTTGTCCTTCGGGCAGACCACCTCGACGCGCATCACGGGTTCCATAAGCACCGGGCCGGCCTTCTTGGCCGCTTCCTGGAAGGCCAGGGAGCCGGCGATCTTGAACGCCATTTCCGACGAGTCGACGTCGTGGTACGAACCGTCGAAGAGCTCGATGCGGACGTCGTCGATCGGGTAGCCGGCCAGAATGCCGCGCGTGAGCGCTTCCTGGATGCCCTGGTCGACGGGCTTGATGAACTCGCGGGGGATCGAGCCGCCCACGGTCATGTTCTCGAACTGATAACCGCTGCCCGGCTCGAGCGGGAACAGCCGGATCCAGGCATCGCCGAACTGGCCGCGGCCACCGGTCTGGCGCTTGAAGAGGCCGCGCCCTTCGGCGGGCTTCGTGAGCGTTTCCTTGTAGGCGACCTGCGGCTTGCCGACGCTCGCTTCCACGCCGAACTCGCGCTTGAGGCGGTCGACGATGATTTCGAGATGCAGCTCGCCCATGCCGGCGATGACGACCTGGCCGGTCTGTTCGTCGGTCTTGACGCGGAAGGTCGGGTCTTCGGCCATCAGCTTGGCCATGCCCTGGCCGAGCTTTTCCTGGTCGGCCTTGGTCTTCGGCTCGATGGCGAGCGAAATGACCGGCTCCGGGAACTCCATCTTCTCGAGGATGATGGGCTGCTTCTCGTCGCACAGCGTGTCGCCGGTCGTGACCGACTTCAGGCCGACGGCGGCGGCGATGTCGCCGGCGTTGACTTCCTTGATTTCCTCACGCTTGTTCGCGTGCATCTTCAGCAGGCGGCCGATGCGCTCCGTCTTGCCCTTGGTCGAGTTGATGACCGAGGAGCCGGAGGTCAGCGTGCCCGAGTAGACACGGAAGAACGTGAGCTGACCGACGAACGGGTCGGTCATGATCTTGAACGCCAGGGCCGCGAACGGCTCCTTGTCGTCGGCCGAGCGCTCGACCAGGGTGCCTTCTTCCTTGGCGTCGGGGTCGATCCCCGAGACCGAAGGAATGTCGAGCGGCGACGGCAGGTAATCGACCACGGCGTCGAGCATGGGCTGGACGCCCTTGTTCTTGAACGCCGTGCCGCAGATGACCAGCACGAACGGCGCCGATTCCTTGCGCACCGATTCGATCGCGCGCTTGCGCAGCGCCGCCTTCAGCTCGGCTTCCGAAATCGCTTCGCCGCCCAGGTACTTCTCAAGCAGCTTGTCGTCGGCCTCGCTTGCCTTCTCGATGAGCGTCTCGTGGTAGGCCTTGGCCTCCTCGAGCATGTCGGCCGGGATGTCCTGCACCTCGTAGTCTGCGCCCATGGTGTCGTCTTTGTAGACGAGCGCCTTCATGCGCACGAGGTCGATGACACCCTTGAAGCGGTCTTCGGCGCCAATCGGCAGCTGGATGGCCACCGCGTTGCCCTGCAGCTTCGAGCCGATCTGCGAGAGCGTCTCCTTGAAGTCCGCGCCGATGCGGTCCATCTTGTTGACGAAGCAGATGCGCGGCACGCGGTAGCGGTCGGCCTGGCGCCACACCGTTTCCGACTGCGGTTCCACACCAGACACGGCGTCGAACACGGCCACCGCGCCGTCGAGGACGCGGAGCGAGCGCTCCACTTCGACGGTGAAGTCGACGTGGCCGGGGGTGTCGATGATGTTGATCCGGTGATCGCGCCAGAAGCACGTCGTGGCGGCGGAGGTGATGGTGATCCCCCGCTCCTGTTCCTGCTCCATCCAGTCCATCACCGCGGTGCCTTCGTGCACCTCACCGATCTTGTAGGTGATGCCGGTGTAGAACAGGATGCGCTCGGTCGTGGTGGTCTTGCCGGCATCAATGTGGGCCATGATGCCGATGTTGCGCGTCCGGTTGAGTGGTGCTTGCCTGGCCATGAGTCTCCGACGCCCTTACCAGCGGTAGTGTGCGAAGGCCTTGTTGGCCTCGGCCATGCGGTGCACGTCTTCGCGCTTCTTGACAGCGCCACCGCGCAGGTTGGCCGCATCGAGGAGCTCGTTGGCCAGCTTTTCCTTCATCGTCTTGCCGTCGCCGCGCGAACGCGCGTAGCCGACCAGCCAGCGGATGCTGAGCGACAGGCGGCGGTTCGGGTTGACCTCGATCGGCACCTGGTAGTTCGAGCCGCCGACGCGCCGCGACTTGACCTCGAGCGAGGGCTTCACGTTGTCGAGGGCCTTCTTGAAGATCTTGACCGGGTCGTCGCCCGACTTTTCCTTCACGATCTCCAAGCTGCCGTAGACGATGCTCATCGCCGTCGACTGCTTGCCGTCGCTCATCATGCAGTTGATGAACTTCGTGACCAGCTGGCTGCCATACACGCCATCGGCGGGGAGCTCGCGCTTCGCTACAATTCGTCTGCGTGGCATAACGTCGTTCCTACTGCTTCGGGCGCTTGGCGCCGTATTTCGACCGGCCCTGCTTGCGGCCCGCGACGCCGACCGCGTCGAGGGTGCCGCGCACCACGTGGTAGCGCACGCCCGGGAGGTCCTTCACACGGCCGCCGCGGATGAGCACCAGCGAGTGCTCCTGCAGGTTGTGACCGACGCCCGGAATATAGGTGGTCACTTCGATCTTGTTGGTGAGGCGGACACGGGCCACCTTGCGGAGGGCCGAGTTCGGCTTCTTCGGGGTCTGCGTGAACACGCGCACGCACACACCGCGCTTCTGCGGGCTTTCCTGCAGCGCCGGGCTCTTCGTCTTCCACTTCACCGCGTCGCGGCCCTTGCGAACCAATTGGCTGATCGTCGGCACGATCTCTCCACTCGCGCGGCATTCGTCAGGCCCGCGCTGCCCTGCGACGGCTCACGCCATCACATCGCCCGGCCGGTGACGGCAGGCGAGATCTTCAAAACTGCTGACACGACAAGCACCGCCCATACGCCGGCGGCGAATCGTGTGGCCTCAGGCCTGAAAGCCTCGCGGCTTGGCACCTGACGCGCAACTACCCTTGACTGTCGAATCTGCGGCACCGGCGGACGCACCACGTTCCGAGGGTGACTCGGCGCGCGACTGATGGCGTCACGGTGCTCCGGTCGTGGTCGCCCCCGCACACCGGGGAAATGTCGACGCTACGAGGAGCGGACGGTCCTAGATAGGGTGTCCTAGGACCACGAGAACCTGTCGAGCATAGCACAGAGTCACACTGGCTTTGCAAGTCTCCGGAGCGAAC
>JBIKUN010000139.1:0-11153 GCA_044347565.1 Vicinamibacterales bacterium
GCAGCGCCTTGCCGATCGGCGCATTCACATAGTCGAGGAAGTCGGCCGGTGGATAGGTGGTGTAGAGATTCACTGCCTTCGCCGTGTCGATGACCGAGCCACCGCCCACGGCGACGATGCCGTCGATCTCCTGGCCAGTGGCGAAGGCGATGGCGTCGTGGAACGAGACGTCCGTCGGCTCGACGCGCACGCGGTCGTAGACCACGGCGTCGATACCGGCCGCGGCGAGGGCCTCGAGCACGGTGGCCATCGGCGGCAGCTGCGCCACGACGGCGTCGGTCACGACGAGCGCGCGCCGCACGCCGAGATCCACGAGGTCCTGACCCACTTCGCGCGTCACCCCGGCGCCGAAGCGCACGTTGGCGGCCGCCATCTCGAACGCGTACTCGTGCTGCATGCGCGGCAGTGTAGCCTCGACCCGCCCGTTTGTAACGGGGTCTGTCACGGTCAGCGATTGTCACGGTGCCTGTCACGGTCTTCGCGCGGTGACGGTGACAGACCCCGAAGACAACTCGAGATGGTGACAGACCCCGTGACAAGGCGCGTAGAATCTGCCACATGTCGACTTCCACCTGGCTCGCTGCCGTGCTCACGCTCGCCGGCGCCGGCGTCGTGCTTTCTGCGCAGGCGCCCGCGCCGTCTGCGGATCCGAATCGCCGGCTGCTGCCCCTTGCGAACTTCCGGCTCGAGAGCGGCGCCGTGCTGCCCATGGCGCAGGTGGCCTATGCCACGTTCGGCACACTGAACGCCGCGAAGGACAACACCGTGCTCGTGCCGTCGTACTACGGCGCCGATTACCACGGCTACGACTTCCTCATCGGCCCGGGGAAAGCGCTCGATCCGTCGCGGTTCTTCATCGTGGCCACCGAGATGTTCGGCAACGGCAACTCGTCGTCGCCGAGCAACACGCCGGCGCCGTTTGCCGGCCCCGACTTCCCGGCGATCTCCATCCGCGACAACGTCGAAGCCTCGCGCCGCGTGCTCGCGCACCTGGGTGTGACGCACGTCCGCGCGGTGGTTGGCTTCTCGATGGGCGCCGAGCAGGCGTTTCAGTGGGCCGTCTCGCACCCGACGTTCATCGACGGCATCGTGCCGTGGTGCGGCACCGCGAAGACGTATCCGCACGGCATCGTGCGGCTCGAAAGCGCGATTCGCGCGCTCACCGCTGATCCCGCCTTCAATAACGGCCGCTACACGGCGCTGCCGAAAGCCGGCATGGCGGCGTGGTCCACGCACTGGGCGGCGTGGGTGTGGTCGCAGGAATGGTGGCGGCGCGAACTCTTCAAGCCGCAGTCGGCCACGGTGGAAGAGGCGATTGCCGCGCGCATCGCCCGTGATGCCGTGCGCGACCCGAACAACCTCATCCTGCACGCGCGCACCTGGCAGCGTCACAACGTGGGCGAGACGCCGGGCTTCGGCGGCGATCACGAGAAGGCGCTGCGGTCGATCGCGGCGAAGGTGCTCTACATGCCGTGCGAGACGGATCTCTACTTCCCGATCGGCGACGCGCGCTACGAGCAGCAGTTCCTGGCGAACTCCACCTTCACGCCCATCCCCTCGCTCTGGGGCCACTCGGCGGGTGGTGGCGGCAATCCCGCGGACGCGGCGTTCATCAACGAGCAGATCGCCCGCTTCCTGGCCCGCTAGATGCCCGGCTCGGCGCTGATGACGCGCAGCGTGTTTCGCGGCGCCCACAACCGTGCCCACGGCGATCGACCTGTCGAACGTGGCTTGACAGGGTGTCTGTGCGATGTGCACAGGGGCTGCGTGGCTGTCCGAACCATCTCCCTGAAGACCGCAGTCTACGAGCCGTCAGGGCGCCACGACCGGCGCCATCGACTTCCTGACGCGGAACGACGGCGCGCGCCTGTCTCTCCCGTCGATCGTGGCCGGGGACCTCGCCACCGGCGTGTCACTGGCGAACCGCGGACGCTGGGAGGCGTTCCTGGCGCCGTTCTGACCGGACGGGCCGCGGACCCGACGTAGAATGCGCGCGTGCGCATCCTGCCCGTGCTCGTGCTTCCGATCGTTCTCGCCGCCGCGCTCGTCGCCGGTCCCGCGCTCAACGCCCAGGCGCCGCCGCCGTTCCAGGTGGAGGAGGCGTCGATCGCCGACATCCACGCCGCCTTTCGCGACGGCCGGCTGACCTGCCGCGGACTCGTGGAGCGCTACCAGCGGCGCATCGACCTCTACGACAAGAACGGCCCGGCGGTGAATGCGATCGTCACGCTGAATCCGCGGGCGCTGGCCGAGGCGGATGCGCTCGACGCGCGCTTCAAGGCGAGCGGGCCCGTCGGTCCGCTGCACTGCATCCCGATGATCGTGAAAGACAACTTCGAAACGACGGGCCTGCAGAGCTCGAACGGCTCGCTCACCTTCGAGGGCTATGTGCCGGCCGCCGACGCCTTCCAGGTGGCGCGCATCAAGGCGACCGGGGCGATCGTGCTGGCAAAGTCGAACCTCGCGGAGTGGGCATTCACCCCGAACGAAACGCTGAGCTCGATCCTGCCGGGCTATACGAAGAATCCCTACATGCTCGATCGCGTCACCGCAGGCAGCAGCGGCGGCACGGCGGCGGCCGTGGCCGCGAGCTTCGGCGCCGTGGGCCTTGGCAGCGACACCGGCAACTCGATCCGTGGGCCGTCGTCACATCAGGCGCTCGTCGGCATCCGCTCCACGATGGGCCTCACGAGCCGCGCCGGTGTCTTTCCGCTCAGTCTGCTGGCGGACATCGCCGGGCCGATGGGTCGCACGGTGGCCGACGTGACGGCCGTGTTCCAGGTGGTCGCGGGCGAGGACCCGAACGACGCCGTCACCGCCGCCGCGCGTGGCCGCCAGATCCCGGACTACGCGCAGGCGCTCCGGCGCGACGCGCTGCGTGGCATGCGCATCGGCATTCTGCGGCAAGCCTACGAGCGCGACTCGACCGATCCCGAGATCGTGCAGGTCTTCATGCGCGCGGTCGAGGATATGAAGCTCGCCGGCGCGACCATCGTCGATCCCGCAACCATCGGCGGCCTCGACGCGATCCGCCGGCAGCCGGGGATGGCGTCGTGCCAGGGCTTCAAGTACGACCTCAACCAGTTCCTCGCCGCCCGCAAGGGCCGCGTGCCGGTGAACGACCTGGCAGAGGTCGTGAAGGGCGGCAGGTTCCATCCCACCGTGCGGCGTCAACTCGAACAGACCGAACAGGGGCCGGCAAACGGGCCCGGCACGCCCGAGTGCGCGGCGGAAGCGGCGTATCGCGACGAGGTGCGCGCGGCGGTGCTGAAGACGATGGATGCGCAGAAGCTCGACGCCTTCGTCTATCCCACGTGGAGCAACCCGCCGCGTCTCATCGGCGACCTCAACACGCCGGGTGGCGACAACAGCCAGTTCTTCTCGCCGACCACCGGCTGGCCCGCCGTGCAGGTGCCGATGGGCTACACGCGCGGCGGCCTGCTGCCGGCCGGCATCACGTTCTTCGGACGCGCGTGGAGCGAAGCGACGCTGCTCGGCGCCGCCTACGCCTACGAACAGGCCACGACGCACCGCCGGCCGCCGCCCACGACGCCGCCCGTGCGGTAAAGCTGGTCCGGCGCGCCTGGCCCGGCGCGCGCGTCCCGCGCAACCTCGGCACCGCCGCGTGCGTCCTATCGGTCCATGCGCTACCTCGCCCTCGTCGCCCTGCTCCTCGCCAGTCCCTCCGTGGCCGCCGCCCAGTCGCCCGCGGATGGCCGCTGGACGTTCACTCTCACGTCACCCATGGGCACGGTCGAGGCCAAGGTCGAGATGAAGGCCGAGGGCGAGACCCTCACCGGCACGTTCGAGGTGAACGGCGCCTCGTGGCCGATGGAGAAAGGCACCATCCAGGGCGACACGATCACGTTCGTGCTCAACCGCCCCGGTGCCACGATGACCTACGACATGCTCGGCAAGGTCAACGGCGACGCGGTGACCGGCTCGGCCGCCGCCATGGGCACCACCGTCGACTGGTCGATGGCGCGCGCGAAGTAGCGGCGCCGGCCGGCGCGGCGGGCGCCTACTTCCGCGCCACGGCGATACGTGCGTCCATGTCGAGGGCGTCCACGCCCTCGGCGCGCAGGCGGTCGATGGTGGCGTGCTTCACGCGCGTGCGCGCGTCCTCGGGCAGCGCCTCGAAGACGCCGCGGCTGCTCGTGCCCATGATGACCGGCCAGAACGCCTCGGCCGAGCCAATCGGCATGCGCCACGACTCGCGCGTCACCTCAGGCACGCCGATGCCGGCCGCGGCGTGCAGCGCCACGAGAGCGTCCGGTTCGGCGAGCAGCGCCGCCGGACTGATGTGGTCGAGTGATGGATCTTCCCGCCGCACGGCCTCCCAGAAGTACGGCTCGCCGGGCGAGAGCACCGTCTGGCCCCACACCGTGGTCACCAGGCGTCCTCCCGGCGCGAGCCAGTCCCAGGCCGCCCGCAGCATCGCCGCCATGTCGGGCAGGAAGAAGATCCCGAAGACCGACTGCACGACGTCGAAGCTCGCGGGCGGAAAGGCCAGCGCCGTCACGTCGCCCGTCTCGAAACGCGCCTGCGTCAGCCCCTGACGCGCGGCGTTGGTGCGCGCGACGTCCACGAGCGCCGGCGTGAGGTCCACGCCGAGCACCGACCCGGTGCGGCCCACCGCCCGCGCCGCCGGCAGCGCCGAAGCGCCCGTGCCGCAGCAGAGGTCGAGCACCCGCTCGCCGGTGCGCACCCCCGCGCGCTCCACCGTGAGACGCCCGTAGTGATGCCAGAACGGCAGGGCGTCGAAGGTGTCGGCGGCCTGGGTGTAGGTGGTGATGACGAGCGCGGGGTCAGGCGGCATGCGGCCAATGGATTGTAGCGGGCGCGCCGTGGCCTTCATTCAGAAGGCGGCGCCTTCACGGCCAGCAGGCCGGTGTAGATCGCCATGCCGACCACCGCGTGAATGCCGTGGCGGTCGAGCTCCTCGATCTCTGCCTCGGTCGTGATGCCGCCGGCGGCGGTCACCTGCCGCGACGTCGCCCGCGCCACGTCGAGGATGGCCTTCATGTCGGTGCCCTGCATGAGGCCCTCGCGGTCCACGTGCGTGTAGAGGAACTCGGCGCAGTAGACCTCGAGCTGCTTCACGGCCTGCACGGCCGTAATCGGCAGCGAGGTCTTCCAGCCGTGAATCACGACATGCCCCGCCTTGCTGTCCACCGCGCCGATGATGCGCTTGTTGCCCACCGCGCGCACGAGTTCCTGCGCAAAGGCGAGATTCAGATACGAGTCCTGCGGATCGCCGGCCCGGCCGCCGCGGTAAAGCGACGAGCCGACGATGACGTGCGTGGCGCCGGCGTCGATGAGCTCGAGCGCGCGCGTGGCCGAGCGCACGCCGCCGCCCACCCGGCACGGCAGCCGGCCGCAGATGTAGCGCACGAGCGCGTCGTTGTTGCCCGTGGCCATCGCCGCATCGAGGTCGATGAGCTGCACGGCCGTGAAGCCGCGGAACTTCGCGATCCAGCCCTCGACGTCGTTCGACTCGACGGCCAGCTTCTCGCCCTGCACGAGCTGCACGATGCGCCCGGACTTCAGATCGATAGACGGTATCAGCACAACCCATGCGCTCCGTGAATCCCGATGTCGCCCCCGGGCCCCGAGCCCCGGGTCCCGCACGCCGTCCCTGTCTCCACAATCCCACTCGTGCCCGCGAACGACTGGCTGAGCCGCGCGCAATCGAGTACCGCATCCTGACGGAGCACCGTCGCGGCGGACCACCGCACGATCAGGCGTGCCGGTGTGTCGTGGGCAGGCCGAAGCGGGCGATGGTGTCGCCCTCGAAGTCCACTTCGATGAGCACGGCGGGTTCGTCGCCCATCACCCAGGCGTCGTGCCCGGGCTCGATCGCGAGCGCGGCCGGCGCCTCGTATTCCTGCACGCAGCCATCCGGGAAGTGCACGTGGATGCGGCCCCGCGCCAGGAAGCCGACGTGCGCGTGTTCACACGTCTCGGTGCCGGTCACCGGCTTCATGTGCGTGGACCAGCGGAAGCCCGCCGGATAGATCGCGCGCTTGATGCGGCCCGTGCCCGTGCGCACGATGTCGAGTTGCACGCCGCCCACGGTGCGCGAGTCCGCGCCTGGAATGGGCGCCGTCAGGGGGTCGAGTGAGCTCATCGCCGTCTCCGCATGCTGTGATTCTAACAAGCGCGTCAGCGCGATCCGACTTCGAAGACGTAGAGGGCGTGGCCGGTGCCGGGGTGATTGATCTCGGGCGCCAGCGTGCGCGGCACGAGCCGCGGGCTGCCGCCGCCAAGGCCGGTCGTGACGGCGATGTACTGTTTGCCGTTGGCCGTGAACGACACCGGGAAGCCCTGCACCGACGTGCCGAGGCGTGTCTTCCACAGTTCCTTCCCGGTCTTGACGTCGTAGGCGTGGAAGTAGCGGTCGAGGTCGCCGATGAACACGAGCCCGCCGCCGGTCGAGAGCGCCGCGGTCAGGAAGGGCGCGCGCTGCTCGATGCTCCACAGTTCCTTGAGCGACTTCACGTCGTAGGCGGCGAGCTTGCCGATGTTGCCGTCGCTGCCGGGCATCTCGTAGAAGCGGCGCGCCGCCGCGGTGCCGCCCTGGCCAGCCACCTGCTCGACCTTGCGCGGCGCAATCTCCATGCACGACTGCGTGAGCGGGATGACGAGCGACTGCGTGCCGGGGTGATACGTCATCGCCTGCCAGTTGTGGCCGCCCTCGGTGGACGGGCAGGCGAGGATCCACTGGTCCAGCTTCTGCTCGAGGATGTCGGCGCGATAGGTGGCGCGGCCGGTCTTCCTGTCGATGTCGGTGTAGACGTTCTGGAAGATCGTCTCCGCCAGGTCGATGAGTGCGCCGCTCTTGCGATCGAGCTTCCACAGGATGCCCGACTTGCCGATCGTGAAGAGCGCCTTCTGCGCGCCGATGTCCACCGACACGCGCTCGAACACCTCGTCGAGGTCGAGCGTTTCGGCCGGCAGGTGCTGGAAGCGCCACACGAGTTCCCCGGTGGCGGGATTGAGCGCCACGGTGGAGGCGGTGTGCTGCGCGGCGTCGAACGGCCGCGTGCCGCGGCTCACCGGCATCCACGGCTTGGCCTGCGCGGTGCCCCAGAACGTGAGGTCGACGTCGGGGTCGTAGCTGCCGGCGATCCACGTCTCGCCGCCCTGCCGCATCATGTTCGGCAGGTTGTTCCAGGTGTCGCCGCCGGGTTCGCCGCTGTGCGCCACGGTGTGGAACTTCCAGGCGAGTGTGCCGGTCTCGGCGTCGTAGGCACTGATGAAGCAGCGTTCCTCGCGGTAGCGGTCGCAGCCCTGCAGGCCCTGGATGACCTTGCCCTTGACGACGATCGGGCCGCTCGTGTTCGAGAAACCCTTCGCCGGATCGGCGATCGTCGTGTCCCACACCTTCTTCCCCGTCTTTGCATCGAGGGCCACGAGGCGGGCGTCGGTCGTGGCCAGGTAGATCTTGTCCTTGTAGATGGCGAGGTTGCGCATCGAGCCGAAGCCGATGGCGCGGTTGGGCCCCACCTGGTTGGCCCAGATGAGTTCGCCGGTGGCGCCGTCGATCGCCTGCACCTCGTTCATCGTGTTCGTGAGGTAGACGATGCCGTCGTGCACGAGCGGCATCTGCTGGTTCGAGCCGCCCTCGTTCATGTTCCATACCCAGGCGAGCCTGAGCGTGCCGACGTTCGCGGTCGTGATGTCGTCGAGCGGACTGTGGCTCCACGCCTGGTAGGTGCGGCGCGCCATCAGCCAGTCGCCGGCCGGTGGCGTCTTCAGCATCTCGTCGGTCACCGGCGTGACGCGCGGCACCTCGCCGGTGATGTAGAGACCGCGCGCCGGGGGCGGACCGGCCGCGCGCGGCGTGGCGCCGGCGGGGGCGGCCGTCTGGGCCGTGGCCGTGGGCGCGACGCCCGTGGCGATCGATCCGATCGGCACGTCGGTCGTGGCGGCGAGCGCTGCCGGTCCCGTGGCGGCGCCATTCATGCGCAGGATGAACGCCGTGATGTCCAGGTATTCCTCGGCGCCGAGCGTGGCGCCGCCGGGCGGCATCGACGTGCGGATGTAGTCGTAGAGCTCTTTCGTGCCGCGGCCGCGCCAGACGTTCATGAACGACGCGCCCGCGAGCGGCGAGGCTTCGTTGCGGCCGCCGAGGTCGGCCAGGTGGCATGCGGCGCAGCGCGCCTGGTAGCCGTCGCGGCCGGCGGCCACCTGCGCGGCGGTGATGACAGGCGCGGCGGTCTGTGCGGAGGGCGTGCCGGGCTGTCCAGTGGCGCCACTCACCACGAGGCCGAGCGCGAGCGCCGCCGTGGCGAGCGCGCCGTGTCGATACGTTGCGGCAGTCATCAGCGTCGTCCCTTCGGAGCCATCAGCCAGCCCCACAGATTGCCCTCAGGTGCCTTTTCGCTCTGCACCTGCACATAGAGCAGGCCCTTCGCGCCGGCGGCCGCCTGCGCGCGCGTGAGCGTGAGCGTGCCCTTGAACGTGCCGGCCGTGCCGCCGCCCGAGGCGAACTCGCCCACGAGCGGACCGCGCAGTCCGGGCCGCGGGCTCTCGTAGACCCGCACCGACGTCGCTGCAGACTTCAGCCCGCGGTACGTGCCCTCGACGGTGAGGGTCGTGCCCGCGAGCGTCGCGGTGGCGGCGCCGAGGCCGGCGATCGTCTCCTGCATCGCCAGTTCGGTTGGCAGGGGCGAGAGCCGGGCCCGCATCGGCCCGGGGGCGGCCTGCGCGGCGGCGAGCGCCAGGGTCAGGACGAGCGCGGAAAGCTGCATGGCGGGGAATTGTAGCCGCTCGCGCGCGGCTGGGTACTGTCCCCATTCTGGTCCGGGCCAGACTGGTGGCGGATTCTGCAAGTAATCTGGACGGGGCTTGATTGGCGACAGTCCCCATCACACCATCACGCCAGTATCCGTCCATGCACGACACCCACTTTCGCGGCTGGGCCAAGCCCGGCCCGGTGCCGCCCGGCGCGTTGGCTCCGCCGGACGTGCCGCCCGCCGAGACGCTCGACGCCATCAGCGGCCATTTCCGCCTGTTCCAACTGCGCGACGGGCATCGATTCTCGACTGACGACGTGCTGACGGCCTGGTACGGCACGACTTGGGTGCCGCGAGCCTCCACGGTGCTTGACCTGGGCTCGGGCATCGGGTCCGTGGGCATGGTGGCCGCGTGGCGGCTGCCATCGGCGGTCTTCGTGACCGTCGAAGCCCAGGAGGAGAGCGTCGGGCTGGCGCGAAAGTCCGCCGCGTTCAACGGTCTCGAGGCGCGTTACGACATCCGCCTCGGCGATTTCCGTGACGCCGGCGTGCTCGGGGACGACGAGCGCTTCGACCTCGTGCTCGGCAGCCCGCCGTACTTCCCGCGCGGCACGGGCATCGAGGGTGACCATCCGCAGAAGGTGCAGTGCCGGTTCGAAGTGCGCGGCGACATCAGCGACTACGCGCGCGTCGCCACCGGCCACCTGGCGCCCGGCGGGACCTTCGCCTGCGTCTTCCCGTCGGTGCAGCTCGAGCGCGTGGCGCGGGCGGCCGCCGACGCCGGCGCGGTCATCGTGCGGCGGCGTCCGGTGGTCTTCCGCGAGGGCGATGCGCCGCTCGTCGATCTCTTCGCGATGATGCGGGCCGCGGATCTGCCCGAGGCGATGCGCGCCGCCACCTGGGTCGAGCCGCCGCTCGTCATCCGGCAGGCCGGCGGTCAGGTGCATCCGGAATACGCCGCCGTGAAACTGGCCTTCGGCTTTCCGCCCTGAACCGGTGAGCCACCACCATCAGCTGCTGCCAGCGGCCCGGCTGTTGTCGCGTCTTGCGATCCGGGCCCCGCGCCCGGGTGCATTCAGCGGAACAGACGCGCGAGTGCCAGTGACCACCCTGGCAGCAGAGGCGTCCTGAGCAGATGGCGCTCAGGCGCCGTCAGCGGCGGGAACGCGGGAAACGACCCATCGGGATGGCGTCTCACGATCGTCACGCTCGCCGTTGCGGCATCCACCAGCCAGTACTCTCGAACACCACTACGGTCGTAGAGTCGGCGCTTGACTCCCAGGTCGCGTTTCCGTGTGGACGGTGACAGGATCTCGACGACCAGTGCCGGCGTGCCCTGGATGTTCTGGTCGGTCAGGATGTCGAGCTGATCTGACGCCACGAATACCAAGTCTGGCTCGACGATGTCGTGGAAGGAGAACACGACGTCGAGGGGAGCGACGAATACGCGGCCTCGGTCGGAATGGTCCTCGAGGTAGTTTGCGAGCGCAACACCCAGTCGCAGCACCAACTCCTGGTGACGGAGATTGGGCGAGGGCGTCACGTAGTGGGCCCCGTCGATGATCTCGTGCCTGCGGCCATCATCTGGCAGCCGCATGAAGTCGTGGTAGGTGAGGCGCGCGTCGTTGGACGTGGTCGGCATCGCGTTCCCTCGGCTCCTAATCGAATCCTACACCCAGCCACGGGTGACGGGGCCTGCGAGCATCATGCCACGCGAGGTTCACGCAGGAATCGTCGAGCTATCGGCTGGGGGCGGCAGAAAGCGCCAACCAGCGCCAGCGGCGGCGGCGCAGGAACAGCGGCGCGTCAGCGCGTCACGACGATCGTGACGTTGCTGTACGTAAAGAGCGCGCCGTCACTCGCCACGGCACGCAGCACGTACTCGCCGGGTTCACTGAACGTGGCCTGCGTCTGCCACTTGCCGTCTTTCGGCGCCTCGGGAATGAACCACGGCGGCGACCACGGCGAGTTGCCGTAGGCACGCGTGTCGGTCCACGTCTTCATCTGGTCGGGCGACAGCGCCACGGCCGCGGCCTTGCCGCGAAAGACCGTCCATGACAGCCGCAACCCCGGGCCGCTCGACGGCACGACCGATCCAGGCGGACGGTAGAGCGCCGCCATCTGCTGCTCGGGCGTGAGCTTGCGATCGGGACGTCGTTTCGGGATGTTGTCGGGGTCGGCCGCGACGGCCGTGAGCGGCACCGGTTCGCCCACCTTCACCGTGCGCCGGCGGGCCCCGAACACTTCGAGTGTTGGCGGCACGTTCGTGCGCAGCTCGTCGCGCAGGCTGCCGAAGTCGCCGCCCACTTCCGTCGAGATGACCTGCGGATCGATCTGGTAGTCGGCCTTGAGCGACGCGAACGCTTTCTCCGTCTTGCCATTGGCCGTCAGCGTCCAGACGAGTTCCTTCGT
>JBIKUN010000140.1:0-11102 GCA_044347565.1 Vicinamibacterales bacterium
TGATGGCCTTGAAGTAGAAGCCGCCGAAGTTGTTGCCGTGCAGCAGCAGCACCGTCTTGCCGTTCGGCGTGCCCTGGGCCGGCGTGTCCATGTACGAGATGCGGACGTCCTGGTCGTAGACGCTGATGTCCAGGTACTTGCTCGGATACGGGTAGGGGCACTCGTCACACGTGATGCTGCCGGGCTTCACGTCCGTGGGCGTGGGCACCGGCGGCAGCACCGCGCGACCCTGGGCGGCGGCCGCCGTGGCGAAGGCGACGAGAGCGAGCGAAGCAGTGAACGTGCGCAGCATGGTCGGCATAGGTCTCGATTCCGGGAGCCGTCGGTGGCAGTGCCGCGGCCGGGCCGCGGAGCGCCATGAATCTAGCACAGAGGGGTCGGTGGGCCGCCGTCAGGCCCGCATCCAGGCGCCCAGGCGGCGCAGGCCTTCGGTAATCTTCCCGGGCGTCATCACGAGCGGCCCGAACGAGATGCGCACGCCGTTCGCGATGGACGGGCCGAAGCCGCGCCCCGGCACCACGAGCACACCGGTGGCCTTGAGCGCCTCGGGCACGAACTGGTCGGCGTCGCGGCCCACGTCCATCACCGTGTAGAGCCCGCCGGCGGGCACGAGGCGCGGCCGCCCGATGTGGGCGTCAATCGCCTCCAGGGTCACCTGGGCGGCGTGTCGGTAGAGGCGGTTGGCCTCGTCCACGTAGCGGCGCAGCGCGCCGCTGTCGATGGCGGTGGCGAGATACCGCGCCATCGCCATCTGCGAGAGCGTGTCGGGGCAGAGGATGCTGCACTGCTGCACCCGTTCAAGGGCCTCGATGACGGGCGTCGCCGCTTCGATCCAGCCGAGGCGGCGGCCCAGGCCGCGCGCCCACTTCGAGTTCGAGTGGATGGCCACCATGTGCGGATGGTCCGTGGGTGACCAGCCGTAGTAGGCCGGCGGCGCGTCGAAGTACTGAAGCTTGTAGGCGAAGTCGATGGCCAGCCAGCTCCCGGCCTCGGCCGTGCGCGCCAGCATCAGCTCGGCGAGCGCCTGCGGCACGATCTGGCTCGTGGGGTTGTCGGGGGCGCCGATGAGCACGAGCTTCGGGCGGTGCTGGTCGAAGAGGCGCGTGAAGTCGCGAGCCACACCCTCCGGATCGGTGTGCGGCCGGTAGCTCCACGTCGCCGGATCGAGCACCGGCAGCCGCACGATGTGGATGTCGGGTGCCACGAAGGCGAGCTGCCCTTCGTAGTTCGCGTAGGTCGGGTCGAGCAGCATCACCGTGTCGCCCGGATTCAGCAGCGTGCGGAAGAGATCGTGCGTGAGTTGCGTGCTGCCGAGGCCGATGGCGATGTTGGCGGCCTCGATACGCGGCATCGCGAAGAGGTGCTGCTCGAAGCGCGCGATCTGCTCGCGGCAGCTCATGTCGCCAAGCGTGGCGGTGTAGGCCCCGCTCTGGTGGAAGACCGCCGGGTCGCTCACGACGTCCACGTACGCCTGCCGGAACTCCTCCGGCGCCGCGTGGTTCACCCAGCCGCCGCCGAACGAGATGACGTCGTTCGGGTCGAGGCCCATGGCGACGATGTTGGCGCGCTCGGCCATCTTCATGATCTGGCGGATCGGCGACGGCGAGTGGAGCTGCGCCTGGACGAGCGTCGAGAGCGGTGCGGAGGTGGTGATGGACATGCCGCCGGAAATTGTATCCCCGGCGGCGGGCCCGTCAGCGGTCGATGACGACGCGGTTGTCGACGCGGCGGCCGGCGAGGCCCTGCGCCGCGAGCAGGCCGCGTGTCACCAACCCGGCGAGGTCGCGATCCAGGGGGAGGGGCACGCAGCCAAGCAGGCGCACGTCGGGCGTCGCGCCGCGGGTGTCGAGCTCCACCCAGAGCGGCCAGTTCTGGAGCCGTGCGTCGCGCGCGAGCGCCGCGTTGATGGTGTCCTCGCGCTGCCGCGCCAGGTCCTGCCCGAGGCCGTCGAGTTCGGGGAAGAGCGGCGGCGGATCCCCGGCCGCCGCCGGCGTGCCGCGGCGTGTGTCGGGGGCGGCGTCGCTCGTGAGGGTCACGAGGCGCAGCTGGCCGCGGCTGTCGCGGGTGGCGTGCGCGCGTACCACGCGGGCGCCCTCGGGCACGGCGCGGGCGAGTTCGCGCGCGAACTGCAGGGCGAGCGTCACACGCGGGGCGCCGGTGCGTGTCGAGGCCAGACGCGCGCGCAGGTCGCAGTCCGGGCCGCGAAACAGGATCTGCCCGCCCACGGTGGCCTGTTCGCGCAGTGTCAGGTCGAGCCCGCCGGGCACCGCCGCACCGGTGCTGCGGTCGGTGATGCAGGCCACGTCACCATCCGGCATCACCGCCGTGCCGGCAATCGTGCCGCGTCCACACGCCATGCCCCACGGGCCGTCGTCGAGGTCGTAGTCGGCCGTGCCGCTCGTGACACCGGCCGGCTTCACGACGAGTACGTCGAGGGTGGTGAGCCGCGTGCGCAGCAGTTGCACGCGGTAGCCGGTCTTCGCCAGCTCGCGCAGCGGACCTTCGAGCGACTCGAAGAGATGCGCCGGCTTCGAGAGCCACTGCATGTCGCCGGGCGAGGCCTGCGCCGGCCCGAGCTCGATGAGCCCGGCATCGAGCGCGAGCGGTAGCACGCGCGTCATGCGCGCGCGGGTGTCGGGATCGGCGAGCGCCTGGTCCATCCAGGACCTGCGGCCGCGGTTGCGGAACACGCGGTAGGCGAGGTCGCTCGTATCAACGACCTTCTCGAACGCCACGTGCACGATGTCCGTCTCGTGCGCGCTGAGCGCCAGGCGGAACCCCGCCGCGCCGAGCGGCGCCACCACGTCGTCCATGCCGAGGCCGCCGCGCACGTGCACGATGCGGTACTCGTGCACGACCGCCGGCTGGCCCTCGGGCCGCGCCATCACGGCGAAGGTGAGTCCCGAGTGATCGACGAGGCCGGCCACGTACGGACGGCGGTTGAGCAGCAGGTCGAGGATGGGCCCGTCGCCGCCGACGAGCGTGGTGAGTTCGTAGCCCAGGGCGCCGAGCGCGTTGACCTGCCGCTCGAGGCTGGCGTCGATGTCACTCTCGAAGTCCAGCGAGGTCGTGGCCACGACCACCTGATGGTCGTACCGTACCGCGGTCGCACGAGGGGCGGCCGGCGCGAAGACGACGAGGGCAGTCAGTGCGGCGAGGAGGAGGCGCTGAAGGTGCGGCATGGGATCAGCCGAAGCGGGTGTAGAGCACGAGCGCCACGAGGGCGAGCAGCGCGACGGCGATCGTGAAGCCGGCCTCGCGGTGCATGTCCGCCATGGCGACATGGCCGGATTCGCTGGTGGTCGAAAGGATGAGCGGCTCGCCGGCGGCGCCGGCGGCGATCTCGAAGGGCGTCAGGGCGGCGGCGCGGGTCGTGAGGGCGTCCGTCCGCTCAGTGTCGGTGGCCGCCCACGCGTCGATCGACGGCACGCCGGCGGAGGTGGCCGAGAGATCGGCGGCGTCGTCATCCTCGAAGACCTCGTCGTCCGGCGCCTCGAAGCGCCGGTTGGTGAAGCGGCCCAGCACGAGCAGCGGATCGCCGGCATAAATTCTGGCTTCGGTGTAGCGATACACACTCTGGCGCCGCCCGCCGATCTCGAGCACGCCCGTGGGCGCCCCCACACTGCCGTGCCGCGGCGGGTTGCGATCCTCGGGCTCCAGCGTGGCGCCGCTCCACTGACTCTGGTCGGTAGGCGTCACCTCGGCGCCGTAGACGTGCACGGTGCAGACACCGGTGGCATCGCGCACGAGCAGCGGCGCGCTGCTCGTCACCGATCGCACCGTCTCCCAGAAGAACTGCTTCGAGGTGGACGTCGCGCGCGTCCAGCGCTCGACGCGGGCCTCGTACCAGCAGCACGGCGCGCCGGTGAGCGGCGCGCGGAGCGTCTCGCCCGCCACGGCCTCCACCTGGCCGCGGAGCTGCCGATAGCCGTCGGTGGTCATGCCGATGAGCGTGCTCGGGGTCGCAGTCAGCAGCGTCGCCTGCCGGCGGGCCCGCCAGCCGGCGAACGCGGCCGCCGCCGCCAGCCCGAGGGGCAGGAGGACCATCGCGAGGAACACGCCCATCGGGGCGTGGCGGATGAAGCTGCTCATGGGCAGGACTCAGGCGCCGAGGTAGTTCAGGGCGAGCAGACCGGCGGCGAGCCAGAGTAGCGCGAGCAGGGGACGTCGGGGCAGGAACGGCCCGGATCTGGTCATGCCTGCACTAGCGGAAACCGCGCCGCGGTCGTTCACGCCGTCCTACCGGCTAGACTGTGCAACGCGTGCCCCTTCCGCTGACCCCCGAGCGCTGGCAGCGCCTGCAGCAGGTTTTCGACGGCCTCGTGGAACTGCCCGCGGACCGCCAGGCGGCGGCGCTGGCGCGGGAAGCCGAGACCGATCCCGACCTGGCGGCCGAGGTCGGGGCGATGCTCGCGCACGAGGCGGCGGCCGCCGGCCGCCTGCGTGACGTGATCGGCGAGACCGTGGACGCGTCGGCCGTGGCCGGCGCCCCGCCGCCCCGCTTCGGCGGCTACCGCGTCGTGCGCGAGGTGGGCCGTGGCGGCATGGGCGTGGTCTACGAGGGCACGAGCGACGACGAGTTCCAGCGCCGCGTCGCCATCAAGGTGGCGCCGTGGGCCGGCGCCGGCGCCCTGCTCGACGCCCGCTTCCGCCTCGAGCGGCAGATCCTGTCGGGCCTCGACCATCCGCACATCGCCCGCTTCCTCGACGGCGGCACCGAAGGCGCCCAGCCCTACTTCGTCATGGAGTTCGTGGACGGCGTGCCGCTCACGACCCACGTCCGCACGGCCCGTCTCGACGTCAGAGCGCGGATCGCGCTCGTGCGCGACATCTGCGCCGCCCTCGACTACGCGCACCAGCACCTCGTCGTGCACCGCGATCTCAAGCCGTCGAACATCCTCGTGACGCCCGACGGCATCCCCAAGGTGCTCGACTTCGGCATCGCCAAGCTCCTCGGCCCGGACGCCGCCGAGACCGGCGCCACGATCGGCCTCACCTCGTGGACGCCCGGCTACGCGAGCCCCGAGCAGGTGCTCGGCACACCCGTCAGCACCCGCAGCGATGTCTACTCGCTGGGCCTCGTGCTCTACGAAGTGCTCACCGGCGAAGCCGCGCAGCGCGCCGACACGTCGTCGCCGGTGGCCCTCGCGCGATCGGTGTGCGAGACGGAGCCGCCGGCGCCAAGCGCGCGGGCCGCCGCGGCCGGGCATCGCGTCCTGGCGCGCGAACTGCGTGGCGATCTCGACACCATCGTCGCCATGGCGATCCGCAAGGAGCCGGAGCGGCGCTATGCCTCGATGGCGGCCTTCGCCGACGACCTCGGCCGCTATCTCGCCGGCCTGCCGGTGGCGGCGCGGCCCAACACGTGGACTTATCGCGCGCGGAAGTTCGTGGCCCGGCACCGCGTGGCGGCGGTGGCGGCCGTGCTGGTCGGCGCGAGCATCGCCGGCGGCACGACCGCGGCCGTCTATCAGGCGCGGCGCGCCGAGCGGCGCTTCGCCCAGGTGCGCGGCCTCGCCAATGCCTTCGTGTTCGACGTGCACGACCGCGTGGCGGCGCTGCCGGGCGCCACCGAGGCGCGGCGGGCCATCGTGCGCACGGCCCTCACGTATCTCGAGAACCTGCGCGAAGAGGCCACGGGCGACGCCTCACTCGCGCACGAACTGGCGGCGGCCTACGAGCGGATCGGCACCGTGCAGGGGCATCCGCTCTCGGCGAACCTCGGCGAGCCCGACGCGGCGCTGCAGAGCTACGCGCGCGCCGCCACGCTGCTGGCGCCGTTCGAGGCTGCGGCCGGCGCCGAGACGCTCGTGCAGGTGGCCACCGTGGCGCTGCGGCAGGCGCAGGTGCTGCGCGCCCGCGGCGACGTCGAGGCCAGCCAGCGCGCCTACGAACGCGCCCGCGATGCCGGCGAGCGCAGCATCCGCGACGGCGGCACACGCGCCGCCCTCAGCATCGTCGGCGAAGTGCACGCCGAAATGGCGCGGGCCGCGATGGATCGCCGCGATGCCCCGCTGGCCGAAGCGTCGTCGGCACGGGCGATGGCCGTGGCCGAACAGCTGCTGGCGCTCGGTCCCGCGGACGCCGACCTGCGGAACAACCTCGCCTCGGCCCTGAACGCGCTCGGTGTGGCGCGCGTGGCGGCCGGACGGCTGGAAGACGCGGCGGCGAGCTTCGCGCGCTCGGCGGCGGTGCGCGAGGAGCTCGTGCGCGACGCGCCGACCAACGTCACCTACCGGCGGTCGCTGATGGTGAGCTACGGCAGCCTCGCGGATATCCTCGGCGCGCGCTCGGGCGAGAACATCGGCGACATCGCCGGCGCCACGGCGGCGCTCGAGAAGGCCACGGCGCTCGCCCGGGCCACGCTGGCCGAAGATGCCGCCGACCGGCGGGCCCGGTTCGATGTCGTGAACGCGCTGCTGCGGCTCGGGGCGCTGCTGGGCGAGTACTCGGTGCCGGCCTCGGCGATTGCGCCGCTGACCGAAGCGGAGAGCCTGAACGCGACCCTGCTGGCGGAGGAACCGGCGAGCGATCGCTATGGGTACGTGCAGGTCGTCCTCGACCGGCGCATCGGCCGGGTGCTCGCGGCCGCGGGACGCGACGCCGAGGCGGCGGTGCGGTTCGAACGCGTCCGCGCCCGGGGGGCGGCGCTGCTGCGCGGGCCCAACGGCCCCGCCACGCGCAATCAGCTGCTCATGGCCACCGTCGACCTCGCACGGATCCGCGCCGCGGCTGGCGAGGCACGGGCCGTCGCGCTGGCGCAGGAGGCGACCGCTGGCCTGGCCGGCACGCCTGTCACGCCGCCGAACGTTGCCGCCACGCTGCATGCCGATCTGGCGCGGGTGTGGCTGGCGCTCGCGGCCGCCCGGCCGCCGTCGGCTCGGGCCGGGCTGCTCGCGCAGGCCAGCGCGCTCGCCGACGAGGGCACGCGTCTGTGGACGGCCGCGCCGCTCCCGAAGGCGCTCGAACCGCAGCGCGCCGCGGCGCTTGCCGCGCTGGCCGCCGATCGCGCCCGCGCGACCGCACTCACGAGGCCCTGATGCACGGCGACGACACGACCCCCACTCCCGAGCGCGTGACGGCGCTCCTCGTGCGCTGGACGGATGGCGACGCCGATGCCCTCGACGCGCTCATGCCGCTCGTCTATCTCGAGCTGCGCAAGACCGCGCACGCGCTGCTGCGCCGCGAACGCGCCGATCACACGCTGCAGCCGACGGCCCTCGTCCACGAAGCGTGGCTGCGCCTCGTGCGTCAGGACCGCGTGAGCTTCGAGCACCGCAAGCAGTTCTTCGGCCTGGCCGCGCAGGTGATGCGGCGCATCCTGGTGGACCACGCCCGCGCGACGCAGGCCGCCAAGCGCGGCGGCGGCGCCGCGGTGGATGTGCTCGAAGACGGCATGGCGGCGACGAGCGATCGCACGTTCGACCTGCTCGTGCTCGATCAGGCGCTCACCGAACTCGGCCGTGTCGATGCGCGCCAGGCGCAGCTCATCGAACTGCGCTACTTCGGCGGGCTCACCGTGGACGAAGCGGCCGACGTGCTCGGCGTGTCGGCGGCCACCGTGAGCCGCAGTCAGCGCGCCGCCGAGGCGTGGCTCAGTCAGGCGATGGCGCGGCCGGAGTGAGGCGCGAGGTGCGCCCGGCTGCCGCCGGCGTGCGCCACCACATCAGGACGCCGGTGGCGGCCTGCACGACGAACGCCAGCGAGCCCAGCACGTAGAAGACGAGCACCGGCACGGGGAAGCCGTCGCCGTGGTGCAGCAGACCGACGGCTCGCGACACCAGATGCAGTGCCTCGGGCACCGTCACGGCGTCGAAGACAACCCTGCCGACACCGGTGGCGGCGAGCAGCGCCATCATCGGCAGCGCGAGCACGCCCGTGACGTTATGGGCGTCGTACGAGAACCGCCACAGGCCACGGTCCGTGCGAAGGCGCAGCGACCGGGCTGGCCACCACAGCCACAACCCGCCGGCCTGCAGCAGCAGTGTGGCCACGGAGGCCGCCACGACCGTCCAGCGGCCGATCTGGCCCGCGTAGAGATTGACGTGGAACTCGATGATCGGCTCCCGTATCGCGTCAGGGAACGGGAACACGATGAGCGCGCCGGTGATGCCGGCAATCACCAGCACCACGGCGCTCAGCAGACCGAGCCACCGGTGCGTCCACACGAGGAACGTTCGCAGCCGCATACGCGACGGCGATTGTGACACGGGCACGGGCCGCGCCCGCCTCCATGCTCGGGGCGGCGGCTACTTCGGCGTTGTGCCCAGACGGGCCGCGCTGGCGATGGCCTCCGCGTACCAACGCGTCCAGGCGTCGACGACCTCCGGCGGCGCGGCCAGCGAGCGTTCCGAGGCCAGTCGCGCCTCGCGCGCCGTGGCCAGCAGCGCCCGCAGCGACGCCACGTCACGCTCGCCGGCGGCCGCCAGGAAGCCCGCCGTGGTGGCGACGATGGTGGCCACGTGGCCCATCGTGGCCGCGCTGACCTTCTCGATGGTGTCGAGGTTCGTGTGGTAGTAGCGGTCGGTGAAATGCCAGTTGAGCAGCGCCGGCACGCCCGCCTTGATGAACGACGTGTGATCGCTGCCGCCTTCGTATGGATTCGTGCGCACCACCCAGCCGGTGTCGCGGGCCCGCCGCAGCGCGACGGCCAGATGCAGGTCGTTGAGAAACGTGCCCCGCAGCAGCGCGCGGTCCACGTCACTGGCGCCCCATTCGCTGTGCGGATCGGTCGGACGTGGCCAGAACGCCGTCGGGTCGGGGCCCTTCTCGATGAGGAAGGTGCCGCCGGTCTGTGTCGTGTCTTCGCCCGTCATGTCGAGCGACATCATCGCGACGACGCGTGAGAGGCGGCCGGCATCGGCGGCGATCCAGGCGTCGCTCGCGCGGATCTCGTCGCCCCAGAGCAGGGTGAGCGTGCGCGCGGGCCGCGGCAGCGTGCCGTCGGCGAAGGCCGCCTGCAGCGCCAGCGCGGCGGCGAGCAGCGTACCCGTGCCGCTGGCATTGTCGTTGGCGCCCGGCTCCTGCACGTGCGCCACGAGCACCACCCGTTCGTCGGGCAGCCGCGTGCCGGGGAACTCGGCCACGAGCGTGCGCACGGGCCGGCGGTGGAAGACCGTGTCGACCGTGACGTGCACGGTGACCGCACCGGCCGCGAGGCGCTCGCGCAGGCGGCGCGTGGCGCGCGGTGTGGCCTTGAAGCCGAACGTGGGCCGGTCTGCCGCGTACGGGATCGCGCCCCACTGCAGCACTTCGGGTGTGGTGGCGGGCTGCGTGTAGCCCGCAATCTGCGTGGAGATGACGCCGGCGGCGCCGCGGGTCTTCACCGCCTGATTCCACACGCTGCCGATGGGGCCATCGGCGAGCACGACCGCGCCGGCGATGTCGCGGCCCTCGTAGTGCGCGGCCGTGGTGCCGGGGCCGACGTCGACGAGCCGCGCCGTCACGCCGCCCGGCGGCGTGGGGAAAGAGTTGATGGCGAGTGGCACGCGGTCCTGCGCCATCGACAGCACGACCTCGCCGGCGGGGCCGTCCAGCCGCAGTACGGCATCACGCATCTCCCAGCCCTGGCTCGTGGAGGTGATGGTGTCGTAGTGCGTGGCGATGCCGGCCGCGCGCAGGCGGGTCTCGACGAGTTCGAGGGAACGATCGAAGGCCGGATTCCCGGCCAGCCGCCAGAGTGGTGCGATGGTGGTCACGACGTCCATCGCGGCGCGCGTCTCGACGCGCGGGGCGACGGCGCGATAGATCGTCTCGGCCGCGGGCGGCAGCAAGCGGTCGAGCGGCGGCAGGAAGGGCGCCGCGGTCTGCGCGCCCAGAGTCGCCGTGCCTGCCATCACCAGAACGAACGCTGCGAATCGCATCCCGGCATGATACGCCGCAGCCCCTATAATCTCGGCCGTGATGCACACCGACGATACCCGACGCCGTTTCCTCGCGCAGTTCGCGGGGGTGGGACTTGGCAGCACGCTCGCGCCCGGCGTGCTCTGGGCGCAGGTGCAGGAGGCCGGTGCCGATCGCGTGACGCTCGCGATGGTGACCGACGCGCTGCGCCTCTCGGGCATCGAACTGCCGGAGGACGACCGCAAGGCGCTCGTCGACGGCGCCAATACGGCGCTCGGCCGCCTCGAGGAACTGCGCGCGGTGCACATCCCGAACGATGTCTCGCCGCCGTATCACTTCAGTCCCGTCGTGCCCGGCATGCGCGTGGACCGCACGCGCCAGCCGTTCGTGATGAGCAAGGCGCCGGCGGTGAAACGTCCGGCGAACCTCGAGACGGTGGCGTGCTGGCCGCTGCGCCACCTGGCCGAGCTCGTGCGCACGAAGCAGGTGACGTCGGTCGAACTGGCCACGATGTATCTCGCGCGGCTCCATCGCCACAACGCCGTGCTGAACAACGTGGTGACGTTCCTCGACGCGCACGGCCTCGCCGAAGCGGCGCAGGCCGACCGCGAAATCGCCGCTGGCCGCTACAAGGGGCCGCTGCACGGCATTCCGTGGGGCTGCAAGGACATCATCACCGTGAAGGGCGTTCCGACGACGTGGGGCTCGGCGGCCTTCACCGAGCAGCAGTTCGACTACGACGCCTCGATCGTCGAGATGCTGCGCGCGGCCGGCGCCGTGCTCATCGCCAAGCTCACCACGGGCGAGCTGGCTGCCGGAGACAGCTGGTTCGGGGGCCAGACGAAGAGCCCGTGGGATCCGACGCAGGGCTCGAGCGGCTCATCGGCCGGTCCGGCCTCGGCCACGGCGGCGGGTGGGGTCGGCTTCGCCATCGGCAGCGAGACGAGCGGCTCGATTCTGAGTCCGGCCGGACGCTGCGGTGTGGTGGGCCTGCGGCCCACGTTCGGGCGTGTGAGCCGGCACGGCGCGATGGCGCTCTCGTGGACGCAGGACCGCCTCGGTCCGTTCGGTCGCTACGCCGAAGACTGCGCGCTCGTGATGCAGGCGATTGCGAAGCCCGACGATCGCGACATGAGCGTCATGGATGTGCCGTTCAACTGGAACGCCAACCTCGACATCCGCACGCTGAAGGTGGGTGTGCTGCAGGCGTCGTTCGACGAACTCACGGAGCCGGCGGCCAAGGCCAATGCCGCGGCGAC
>JBIKUN010000141.1:0-11029 GCA_044347565.1 Vicinamibacterales bacterium
CAGGTGGCGATTCGCGACGCGGCCCGGCGCGGCATCCCGGTGTTCAACGCCCCGCACGCCTCCACGCGCAGCGTGGCCGAACTCACGATGGGCGCGATGATCGCGCTGGCCCGCCGCCTGGGCGACAAGAGCAGCTTGCTGCACCACAGCCACTGGGACAAGTCGCTCGCTGGTGCGCACGAGGTGCGCGGCCGCACCGTGGGCCTCATCGGTTACGGCCACATCGGCCAGCAGGTGGGGCTGCTCGCCGAGGCGTTCGGCATGCGCGTGCTGTTCCACGACATCGTGCGGAAGCTGCCGCTCGGCCTCGCACGTCCCGTCGCGGATGTCGACGACCTCATCGAGCAGTCGGACTTCGTCTCGCTTCACGTGCCGGAAACGCCGCGCACGCTCGCGATGATCGGCGCGCCGCAACTCGCGCGCATGCGGCCTGGCAGCTATCTGCTGAATCTCTCGCGCGGCAAGGTCGTGGATGTGGAGGCGCTGCGCGCGGCCCTCGCGAGCGGGCATCTCGGCGGCGCCGCCCTGGACGTGTTTCCGGCCGAGCCCACGCCCACGGTGACGGAGTTCGACGTCGGCTTCGCCGATCTGCCGAACGTGATTCTCACGCCGCACGTCGGCGGCAACACCGAGGAAGCACAGCGGGCCATCGGCCTCGAAGTGGCGCACGCGCTCAGCGAGTTCATCGACCGCGGCTCCACGGAGGGCGCGGTGAACTTCCCCCAGGTGAATCCGCCGTCGATGCCCGAGACGCACCGCATCCTCAACATTCACCAGAACGTGCCGGGCGTGCTGGCGGCGGTGAACAACATCGTGTCGGAAGTGGGCGCCAACATCGAGGCGCAGCAGCTCGCCACCACGCCCGACATCGGCTACCTCGTGATGGACGTGAACCGCGAGCTCTCGGACGAAGTGCATGCGCGCATCTCGGCGCTGCCGATGAACGTGCGCACGCGGATCCTCTACTAGCGATGGCGCACGATCTCGAAGCGCGCGATCTGGCCGGGCCGGTCACGGCGCCGCCGCCGTGTGTGCGGCTGGCGCCGCCGCCGGCGGACGTCTCGGACCTGCTGCGCGATGAATCGCGGATGACCGCGCCGGCTGTGGCGAGTGTCGCCGAGCCGGCCACACTCGCCGAGCTGCGGCAGGTGCTGCGCTGGCACGCGGACGCGGGGCATCGCGTGACCGTCAGCGGCGCACGCACGGGCGTGGCCGGGGGCGCCGTGCCGGAGGCCGGCACGCACCTGGTCTCTGTCGCGCGCCTGCGCGGCATCGTGGACGTGAACCTCGAGGCGCAGCCGCCCACGGTGCGGGCGCTCGCCGGGACGACGCTCCGCGAGTTGCATGCGCTGCTTGCCACGAAGGCGCCCGGGTGGACGGTGCCGCTCGATCCCACTGAGGCTGGCGCGTCGTTGGGGGGCATGGTGGCCACCAACGCGGCCGGCTCGCGCGCCTTCCGCTTCGGCGCCACGCGCGACTGGGTGGAAGGGCTCACGGTGGAACTGGCATCCGGCCGCACGCTGCAGCTGCGTCGTGGCGCGGACACGGCCGAGGGTGACACGGTCACGCTCGTGGACGGCGACACCCGCACCGCACATCTGCCGGCCATTGCCAAGCCGCACACGAAGAACTCGATCGGCTACGGCTTCACACCCGGCGGCGACGTGCTCGATCTCTTCATCGGCAGCGAAGGCACGCTCGGCGTGGTCACTGAAGTCACGCTGCGGCTCGCGCCGTCGACCGAACCGCGCCTGGCGTTCCTGCAGTGTTTCGCCACGCCGGCGCAGGCCTTCGCGCTCGTCGAGGCACTGCGGAACGACCACGCGCTGCGCACGACGGCGATCGAGTTCCTCGACGCGCGATCGCACGAGCTGGCGCGCGAAACCGGCAAGCCCGAGGTGGAGCGCGTGCTGGCGAACGCGCCGCCGAAGAGCTGCTCGGTCTTCGCGGAGTTCGGCTACGACGACGATGCCGGCCTCGAAGCCACGATCGAACGTGTGCTCGCGCACGTGGCGGCGGCCGGCGGTGACGAAGCGGCGGGACTCGCCGGCATCGAGGATCAGGTGCTGCGCGACATCCGCGTCTTCCGGCACGCCGTACCCGAGCGCATCAACGCCACGATCGCCCAGCGGCGGGTGCAGCATCCCACGCTCCACAAGATCGCGACCGACATGGCGGTGGAAGACAAGGACCTCATGTGGGTCTACGAGCTCTACACCACGCGCCTCACCGAGGCCGGGCTCGACCACGCGGTGTTCGGGCATGCCGGCAACAATCACTTCCACGTGAACATCCTGCCGAAGGACGACGCTGAGCTCGTGCGGGCGAAGGCGATCTACGCTGAGTTCGCGACGGCGATCGTGGCGCGCGGCGGCTGCGTCTCGGCTGAACACGGCATCGGCCGCATCAAGAAGCACTTCCTGCCGGTGCAGTACGACGCCGCCACACTCGGAACGATGCGCGCCGCCAAGCGCTGGCTCGATCCCAAGTGGCGCCTGAACCCCGGCGTCCTCGTCGACCCCGCCTGAGTCCCGAGAACACCGGCGCCGGCAAGCGGCGAGGCCGGCCCGTGGTCAGAACATTGCGCGTAACGCCGCCGCGAGCATCGTCGCGCCGGCGAACACCAGCAGCCAGAGCACGCCGTTCCGGAACGCAATCGGGCTCATGCCGGTGTAGATCGTCGAGCCGTAGATCGAGGGCACGATGAGCGAGCCGGCGACCACCGCCATCTGTGGCAGGTGCTGCGTGCCGGTGCGGCCCGACCACACGAGCGAGGCGAACGTGGCCGAGAGCACGACCAGGTTGAAGTTCTGCAGCACGGCGCGGTGTTCGTCCTTCGTGTAGCCGCGCAGCGTCGCCCAGAGCGCGGGCGCCAGGCCGCTGAAGCCGCTGAGCGGGGCCATCACGCCGCCGAGCAGGCCCACGCAGGCATCGGCCAGGCGTCCGCCGTGCGTGATCTTCGGCAGCTTCGAGGTGGCGAGCATCGCCCCGCAGCAGACGACGAGCATGCTGCCGAGCACGAGCTTGAAGCGGTTGGGATCGAGCGACGCCAGCACCAGGTTGCCGAGCGGGATGCCGATGCCGCTGCCGAGGACGAAGGGCCAGAGCAGGTGCAGATGCCAGCCTCGGCGCACGCGGACGACCGAGATGATCTGGCCGGTGACGCCGCCGAAGACGGCCATGACGGCCGCGAGCTTGGGATCGACGCCCCACACCCAGATCGCCATCGCCACCATGGCGAAGGCGAACCCGGAGATTCCCTGCACGAGACCGGCTACGGCCGCCCCGAACCCCAGCACCCACATCTCAGACATCTTGTGACCGATCCCTCGCGGAGTCCGGCTCTGTGTAAAGCGTTGATCTTAGCTGGTTCGTCGCCGCGGCGCCTGACTGTGTGGCGTTCGGCCTCAGCCGAGCGGCTGGGGGTTGCCGGGGGGGCCGCGGATGTCGCCGCGTGTCTCGGTGCGCAGGGCCGCGATCGGGCGGCGGGCGGACCGGGTTACAATCAACACATGGCACGAACTGCGATTCTTCTGGCCGGAATGCTGGCTGTCGCGTCCATGGGTCTGGTGGCGGTGCGGGCGCAGGGCCCGACGACCAACGACGGCATCTACACGGCGGCGCAGGCCGCCAAGGGCAAGGCGCTCTTCGGACAGGCGTGCGAGAGCTGCCACAACCCGGGCAAGTTCGCCGGCGCCGAGTTTGCGCGCGCCTACGGCAGCAAGGCGTTGTCGGAAATCGACGCCGGCATGAGCGAGATGCCGATGGATAACCCCGGCAGCCTCAAGCGAGAGGACGTGGCGTCGCTCATCGCCTACTTCCTCGAGATGAACAAGTACCCGGCCGGGCAGAAGGCGCTCAGCGGTGAGGCCGACGCGCTCAAGGCCATCATGGTGGCGCCGCGCCCCTAGCTCGGCAGGCGCTGAGCCACCCCGATCAGCTCGACGTCACCTCGGCGCTACGGCGCCACGAGCGTGGCGCCTCCCCCCTGGGCCTCGGCGCGAAGGGTCGCGCCGGGCTGGGAGGCCACGCGACCGATGCCGGTGGGCTGGGTCAGTGTCGGCGGCGTGGTGACAACAGGGCGAGCTTTCGCGAGACTCGCTCTGCATTGGCAGCGAACGTGCCAGTCAGCTGTCCCGCCTGCTTCATTCGCTCGTATCCGTCGAGAGCCGTCTGATACGCCTCGCGGGCCTGGCGCGCCGCGTCCGGGCCGCCACCGTGGCTCGCGAAATCCCTCCACGTATTGCCGAAGGCCTCATAGGTGATGAGGGGTTCGACCGGGGCCACGGCGGCGACGTCCGGCTCCGCGAAGACGGTCAAGGCTCGCCGGTGGCCCGCGATGGCCACCTGGTAGTTGCCGCGCGCGTTCTCGATCTCCGCCTGCAGACTGAGGGCGCCAGCGTAGAGGAACCGCTGATCTCTGACTCCGGGATTGGTGGCGTACGCCGCCGTCCACGCCTCGAGAGACGCCGCCATGGCCGCGGCCGCCTCGTTCAACCGGTCCTTCTTCGCCTGCAGCACCGCCAGGCCCTGGTACGCCGTCGCGACGTCCCAACGCAGTCGCACGTCTTTCGGGTCGGCTGAGGCGAGGGTCCGGATGGCGTCGAGGCCTTCCGCCCATACGGGAATGCACTCGTCGATGCGTCCCAGCCGTTCGAGCGCGTTGCAGAGCGACGTCGCCGAGGAATACACGAGCCGGTATGCCCTCAGGCGATCCGTCGTCGTCGAGAGTATCTCGCGCGCAAGATCCAGCGCTTGCCGTGCATAGGGGACGGCGTCGGACGACTGACCACGGTCGATGAGCGTGCCAACCATGTTGATGAACACGGTCGCGTGCTCTCTGCGCGCCTCGTCGGAGGATGCCGACATCAGCGGCTGCCGCGCGAACTGCGCGAGCGCCGTCTCGAGGTGCCGAAGGGCGTCTGCCTGCCGGCCGAGACCCGACAGTGTGACACCGAGGCTGCGATGCATCCGGCTCGTCGCGAGCTGATGCTGCTCCGACTCATCCGCGGTCGCCTCGACGAGCGCCAGCGCGCGTGTGAAGTGCTCCACCGCGTCTGCGCGCCGTCCCTCCGCGCGCGCCATGTCGCCGTCGCGGCTGTGGGCGTAGGCCAGTCCGAGGCGTGCGCGTTCGTCGTTCGGGCGCGCCTCGGCCACGGCGAGCCGCAGGCGCATGAGCTTCGAATAACTGGCCTTCGCGCCCTCGACGTCGCCCAGATTCGACTGGTACGGGTTGCCCTGCACGTCGCCGATCTTCTGGTAGGCCTCGGCGAGTTCCGCCTTCAGGTCGAGATCGTCGACCGCCTCGGCTTCGAGTCCATCCAGATAGGCAAGTGCCTCCTTGACGAGGCCCCGTCGCGCCTCAGTGGAGCCAGGTATCTTCGCGATCTCGTCGTAGAGCGGCCCGACCACGGCGTTGGCCAGCTTGCGGACGTCGTTGAAGCGCGCGTCTGCCCGTGCCCGCTCGCGTTCGGCGACCCGTGCCTGCCAGATGGCGACACCGCCGCCCGCCACGAGTGCCAGAGCCACGGCGCCGCTCGCCGCCACACCCACGGCGTGCCGGCGCACGAAGCGCCGGACCTGCTGCGCCAGGGAATCCGGTGCCGCCGTGACCGGCAGTCCGGCCTGCCACGCGCGCAGGTCGGCCGCCAGTTCCGCCACCGTCGCGTAGCGTTCGCGCGGGGCCTTGCGCAGGGCCTTGCCGACCACTGCGTCGAGTGCGCCGCGAATCCGTGGCGCATCGGCTGCCGCGGCCACGGCGCTCGGCGCCGGCGGGTCGACGTCGCAGACGAGCCGCATCGCCTCGAGGGGTGACACACTCCGCAAGTCGTGCGGACGACGTCCGGCCAGCAGCAGATACAGCAGGGCGCCCAGACCGTAGACGTCTGTGGCCGTGGTCACCGGTTCGCCACGAATCTGTTCGGGACTGGCGAACTCCGGCGTGAACCGCCGCTCTGCGGTGCGCGTGAGGCCGGCACTTTCAGCGCCCTCCTCCGAGAGCAGCGTGGCGATTCCGAAATCGAGCAGCTTCGGCTGCCCGTCGGCCTGTACGAGGATATTGGCGGGCTTGAGGTCGCGATGCACGACCAGATGCCGGTGTGCATCGGCGACGGCGTCGGCGACGCGCACGAGCAGGGCGACGCGGGCGTCGACGTCGAGATTGCGGGCGCGCGACCACTGGTCGATGGGGTCGCCGTCCACGAACTCCATGACGAAGTACAGGCTGTGCTCGGGCCCGCTGCCCGAGTCGATGAGGCGGGCGATGCCCGGATGATCGAGAGAGGCGAGCAGCCGCCGTTCCAGCCGGAACCGGGCCGCCAGCGTGGACGCAGCCCAGGTGGGCAGCACCTTGATGGCCACGCGCCGGGCGAACTCGTCGTCGTCGCGCACCGCTTCGTAGACCATGCCCATGCCGCCGCGGCCGACCGGGCGCACGATCCGGTACGCGCCGAGGCGCTGGCCCACGAGCGCGTCGGCGACGACGTTGGCCACCGAGCCGGCCGGGTCGCTGTCGTCTTCGAGGAAGCCGGGATCGGAATCGTAGCTGTCGAGCATCCGCTCGACGAGCTGCCGCGTCTCGGGGCTGACGCCGCTGGCGTCGAGCCAGGTCTGGCGATCGGGTCCCGTCCGCTGCCGCGCCTCGTCGAACAGCACTTCGATCCGTGCCCACTCTTCACGCGTCATGGCTCAGAGGCTCCGAGGCGCATCGTGTACTGGTGGCGAGGCCAACCGCCTGTTCATGGCCGCAAGCGACGGATGCACAGTGCGTGGGTCAGCCGCCGCCCATGTCCGGACGTCCGCCGTCGAGGCGATGGCGAATCCACGTCTTGGATGCCAGCCATCCGCGTTTGACCGTGGATGCCGAGATGCCGAGGGCTTCGGCCGTTTCCTCGATCGACAGACCGGCGAAGTGCCGCAGTTCGACGATCCGGGCGCGTTCGGCGTCGATGGCTTCGAGTTCCTTGAGCGCGGCATCGAGGTCCAGCAGGTCGACCGGCGGGGCCGGCACACTGGCGTTCCACTCGGTGAGCTCGACGCTCGCGGCACCGGACCCCCGCTTGATCCGGCGTCGCGCCCGCGCGTGGTCGACCAGCACGGCGCGTACCACGCGCGCGGCCACGGCATAGAAGTGGGTGCGGTTCTGCCAGTCCGTGCCAGGCTGGTGGGCGAGACGCATGTAGGCCTCGTTCACCAGGCTCGTTGGCTGCAGCGTGTGGTCCGCGCGCTCGCTGCGCAGACGGCTGGCCGCGATCTTCCGCAGTTCCGGATAGACGAGATCCAGCAGTCGCGGCAGCGCATCGGCGTTGCCGCCGGACCACTCATTGAGCAGTTGTGTGATCGCGGTCGTCGGCGCATCGGACATAGCAGGCGGCCCTCCGGGATCATCCCACAGCCGGGCTGCGCAAGCCATCTGCCGGGCAAACCAGCGGCTCGCCGGGCCTGCCGCCGTCGCCGCTCGTCAGATCAGGCGTTCCCGGATCTCGGGCGGCGGAATCTCGCACGCGTTCGACCGTCCGGCGATCCGGTGCCGCACGGCCGCGACTACGGCGTAGGCGGCATCGCGCAGCGGCCGCGGCACGAGCAGCGCCGCGGCGGCGAGCGACCACGGCAGCGGCAGCCGGCGCGCGATCCGCAGCACGGCCGTGGACTTGCGGTAGAGCTGCCCGTCTTCGATGAGGATGATGCTGCGCGTGGATTCGCGCGTTTCGCCGAACTCGGCCAGCACGGCCTGCGCGGCCGGCGTCTGCGAGGCGCCGAAGCGGAAGTAGCCGCCCGGATCGCGCGTGGCGATGAAGGTCACCGAGCGTTCACAGAACGCACAGGTGCCGTCGAAGAGCACGATGCCGTGGGTGTCTGCTGCTGGCGCCATCCTCACAGTGTAGAACGACGCGCGGCGACGGCCGGATCCTGCGGGCGCTGCGCAGGCGTCCGGCCGCCGGGAACCGCCCCCCTACCGCTTGTCGGTCGCGAGCAGGCGCTCGAGCGCGGCCAGCCGCGCCTTGAGCTCGCCGATCTCGCGCTGCTGCCTCTGCACCTCGTTCAGCAGCATCGCGTTGACCTTGTTGTACTGCACCGTTTCAACCTGGCCGTCGTTCGTGTAGGTCACGAGGTCGGGGTATACCTCCGCCACTTCTTCCGCGATGAGACCGTAGTCGATCGGCATGCTGCCGTCCGCGTACGGCTGCTTGTAGCGGTAGGTCACCGGCCGCAGGCGCATCAGGCCGCTGCTCGTGGCGGCCATGTCCTGGATGTCGGTCTTGAAGCGGCGCGAGGAGCTGATCGTGCCGAGCTGTCCCGTGCTGTCGATGACGACGTTGACGGCGTTGGCGCTGCCGGTCGTGATGCCCCGGATACCGCCGGCGAAGAAGCGCGTGTAGTTGGACGTGTCGCCGAGGCGGATGGTGTTCGACTCGGTGGATCCACTCTGGCCCACCGACGCCCCGACGTAGATGTTGTAGTTGTTCGCACCGAACTTGCCCGACCCGGCCTGGTCGCCGATCGCGATGGTGTAGTCGCCGGTTGACGAGCTGAGCGCGGCGTAGCCGATGCCGACGTTGCCCGTCCCGGCGTTCGAGAAGAGGGTCGTGTTGCCGATGCCGATGTTGCGAGCGCCACCGCTTCCGGGGCCGCCGATCGCATCGCTCCCGATCGCGATGTTGGCGATGCCGACGCTGTTGTTCAGCGCGCGCTCACCCAGGCCGATGCTGTGCGCGCTGCCGCTGCTGGCCGCCCGCAGGAACATGAACTGGCCTTTGTAGATGTTGCCGGGGATGTTCACGTCGCCGTCGGACCGCACCAGGAGCTTCGACTGGCCGCCCAGCATGAAGTTGATCGATCCGTTCAGGGCGATGTTGTTGATCCGGTATTCCTTCGTGATGTTGTTGAAGCCCTGGAACTGGCCGAGCGCGCCCGTGTGGTCGCAAAAAAGCATGCCGGAGTATGACGTCGACGTGTTGCCGAGGTTCTGCACGGCCAGGCCCGTGATGGAGCCCGAGGTGTCGGTGAACCGCGAGTGCACGACATCGAGCGGCGTCGTGGTGTTCACGCCGATCCTGCCGCTGTTCTCGAACATCACGGAGCTCGTCAGGTCGACGGCGTTCGTGAACTTGCCGATGTAGCTCGCCGTGCCGGTGCTGATGAGCGGGTCGGTCGTGCGCGACCGCGTGGCGGGCGTGCCGGCCGAGGCGCCGGCCCCGGTGGCGGTGTCGGTCGCCGCGTCGGCGCGCAGATAGGCCGAGGGCGGCAGGCCGCCGAGGGTGTCGGCGTCCGCGGCGCGCAGCGCGAAGGGCACGCTCGTCAGTGGCACGCGGGCCTGTGGGGGGGCGCCGGCCACCTGCAGGCTCAACCAGAGCGGCGCGCTGGCCGTGAGCACCGCCGTGGGGAGCCCCTCGGCCTGACTACCGCCGAGGTAGAACGAATACTGTCCTTGCGCATCGAGGGTGACGACCTGTGTCTCGTCCCAGAGCAGTGTGCCGCCGGACTCGGCGTCGTAAATCGACGCCGCAATCGAGGCCGGACCCGAGGCAGAGGGGGATCCCTGGGGCACGGCCCCGTCGATGCGTACCACGCGCGGCACGCTGGTTCTCGGCGCCGCCGGCGTCTGCGCCTCTGCCGCAGGCACGGCGACAGACGCCAGCACCGCAGCTCCCGCGAACACCACTACACCCGCTACCGACACGGTCCGTCTCATGTGCGCCCCCCCAGTGAGCCCAGGGGGTTTGCAGCCCGGGCATCGTGCTAAGCGCCTTCTGGGCAGCGACTGGGTCATACCGTCGATGCCGGCCGCGCGCCGTGCCATCATGGCGAGGTGAGCGGCTGGCGTCTCGAGCACACCTACGCCGGCCTGCCGGCGCTCTTCCATTCCCCGGCGGTCCCGACGCCCGTGCGCGACCCGCAGTTCGTCGTCTTCAATCCCGCGCTGGCCGTAGCCCTCGGGCTCGACGTCCCGGCCCTCGACACGCCGGCCGGCGCGGCGATCTTCGCCGGCAACACCCTGCCCGACGGCGCCCGGCCGCTCGCGCAGGCGTATGCCGGGCATCAGTTCGGGCACTTCACGGGCCTCGGCGATGGCCGCGCCATCCTGCTCGGCGAGCAGGTCACGCCCGATGGCACGCGGGTGGACGTGCAGCTCAAGGGCGCCGGGCAGACGCCGTATTCCCGGCGGGGCGATGGCCGCGCGGCACTCGGGCCGATGCTGCGCGAGCTCGTCATCAGCGAGGCGATGCACGCGCTCGGCATCCCCACGTCGCGCAGTCTCGCCGTGGTGTCGACGGGCGAGCCGGTGCAGCGCGAGCGGGCGCTGCCCGGGGCCGTGCTCACGCGCATCGCCGCGAGTCACCTGCGCGTGGGCACGTTCGAATGGGCGGCGGCACACCGTGATCGGGCCGCGCTCGGCGCGCTCGTGGACTACACGATCCGCCGGCACGATCCGGCCGTGGCCGACGCACCGGTGCCCGCGCTGGCGCTTTTCGACGCGATTGCCGAGCGTCAGGCGGCGCTCATCGCCCGCTGGCAGCTCGTGGGGTTCGTCCACGGCGTGATGAACACCGACAACATGGCGATCGCGGGCGAGACGATCGACTACGGCCCGTGCGCGTTCATGGACGTGTACGATCCCGACACCGTCTTCAGCTCGATCGATCATCAGGGCCGCTACGCCTACGCCAACCAGCCGCCGATCGCGCAGTGGAACCTGGCGCGTCTCGCCGAAGCGCTGCTGCCGATGTTCGCGGACGACCAGGCGGTGGCGATCGAACACGCCAACGCCGCGCTCGAGCGGTTCACCACGCGCTTCCGTCATCACTGGCTCGCCGGCATGCGCGGTAAGCTGGGACTCGCCACCGAGGAAGACGACGACGTCGCGCTGGCCGAGGCGCTCCTTGCGTGGATGCACGAGACCCGCGCCGACTTCACGAACACCTTCCGCGCACTCAGCGCACCGGACGGCCCGTCGGTGGCCCTGCTGGGCGAGCCAGGCTTTGCAACATGGCACGCGCAGTGGCAGGCGAGACTTGCGCGCGAGGGGGCG
>JBIKUN010000030.1:0-35201 GCA_044347565.1 Vicinamibacterales bacterium
TCCCGCGTCCGTCCGGAGCAGGCCGCGCAGGCGTGAGACGTCAAACGCCAAGGCGGCGCCGAAGTCCGCGTGGGGTGTTCAGGCACAGCGGCGATGCGCAGAGCGCGTCGCGCAGCACCGCCCGGGGCCCCGCGCTTCCGCCGACACTCGCCCCCGCTGGCGTTTGACGGACTGCGGAGGGCCGGACGCGGGAGGCGGGCCAGCCCTTCGCCGTCACACCGGGCCGAGTCCCTCGGCTGGTAGACTCCGCGCATGCGACTCCTCCGCCCGGGCCTCGCGCTGGCGCTTTCGGCGCTGCTGCTCCAGACCACGTCCGCCGTCACGCCACTGCCCTCGGCCGACGGCCAGTTCTGGGACATCCAGGACACCTCGCCCTGGGCGCAGGACAGCGGCGGCATCGCCACCGGCGGACGCGCCAATCCGTTCAACGGCTTCGGCTACCTGAAGCTGCAGGTGCGGCGCAGCGCGACGGGGCGCCCGGAGGTGGCGAGCCACTACCTGCGCGGCTTCGGCCTGGCCCGCGACGGCGAGCGCTTCGACAGCATCACGCCGGTGCTGCACGACGGCGTGGTGGTGTCGCGCGCGCTCTTCGCGCCGGCGGACACGAGCTACCTGCGCTACTACGACGCGTTCTCGAACAGCACGACGGAGCCGCGGACCATCGAGGTGGCCTGGGGCGGCGCCACCGGCGCCTACGTCGACGGTGGACGCGTGGCCGTGGCCACGACCTCGAGCGGTGACCGCGTCATCGACGCGCAGGACACCTTCGTGACCGTGATGCAGAACACCCGCGCGGTGGCCGACCCGATGCAGGGGCCGTCAGGCCACGGGCCCTCGGCGCACGTGCTCGGCGACGCCGCGGCGGCGCGTGTGCTGCAGCGCGCGGGTGACATGTATGGCGATCCCTTTACCGAGGTCTATCCGGGCTTCGATCCGGCGCACGTCGGCTATGTCTATCGCCTGGAACTGGCGCCCGGCGCCACGGCCGCGCTCGTCACGTTCGTCGTGAAGGGCCTGAGCGAGGTCTACGATCCGCGCGGCGGGTATCCGGTGCCTCGGCGCGACGGCCTGCTCTCGACATGGGCCGATGCGGTCTACAGCGGCGCCGATCGCCGGGTGCCGACGGCCGGCAGCGAAATCGCCCGCGTGACCGAGGAGGCGCGTCGGCTCGTGACCACGCCCGATCTGCGCGGCCTCACGCCGCGGCAGGTGGCCGCCATCGCCAACTGGACACGTCCCACCGCGCCCGCGCGTCCGGCCTTCACCGTCTTCGAAAAGACCGTGCTGCAGTTGAGCGAGGCCATGGGCCGGGGGGACGTCACGAGTGAAGACATCGTGCGCGAGTACCTGACGCGCGCCACCGTGTTCGATCGAAACGGCCCGACGTTCAAGGCCATCCTCGCGCTCAGCCCGCGCGCCATCGCCGACGCGCGCGCCCGCGATGCGGCGCGGGCCGCCGGCCGCGTCAGCGGCCCGTTCCACGGCGTGCCGATCGTGCTCAAGGACAACATCGACACGACGGAGCTGCCAACGACCGGCGGCGCGCTGGCGCTGCTCGATCACCGCCCGCGTGTCGATTCACGCGTGGCGGCCGGCATGAAGGCGGGCGGCGCCGTGATTCTCGGCAAGGCCAACCTCGACGAGTTCCCTTTCGGCGACTTCGGCATCAGTTCGGTGGGCGGCACGGTGGGGAACGCCTACGATCCGTCGCTCTCGACGGCCGGCTCGAGCGGCGGCAGCGCCACGGCGGTGGCCACGAGCCTGGCGGCGCTCGCGTTCGGCACCGACACCTGCAACTCGCTCTCGAATCCGGCCGGCTTCGCCTCGCTCGCCACGATCCGGACGACACGCGGTTACACGAGCCGGGCCGGCGTGATGCCGCTCAACACGTTCAACGATGCGGTTGGGCCGATGGGCAAGACCGTGCGCGACATCGCGCTCGCGCTCGACCTCGTGACCGGCGTGGACGAGGCGGACGACGCCACCCGCGACGCGGCTGCACATCCCGGGCCCTCGTTTGCCGCCGGCCTGACGACCGACACACTGAAGGGCGCGCGCATCGGCCTGTTCCGCCAGCGGTTCATCGGCATCACCGGGGAACGGGAAGCGGCCGAGACGATGGACCGCGTCGTGCGCGAACTCGAGAGCGCTGGCGCCACCGTGGTGGACGTCGCCATCCCGAACTACGACGAGGAGTACGCCAAGGCGCGCGGCATGGCGCCCGGATCGCTCAAGGCCGGCTGGGAGGCGTATCTCGCGCGCGGCGCGACGGTGCGGACGATCCAGCAGCTCATCGACTCGGGGAAGATGGCGCCCGCGGGTCAGCGCCGCCTCGAAGGCGCGCTCGTGCCGCCGCCCGCGAGCCCGTCAGCCGAGCAGTTCCTGGCGGCGCGCCTTGCCTACCGCGCGCTGCTCGTCGCGGCGATGGACGCGGCGAAGGTGGACGCGCTGCTCTATCCCGCCAACCAGGCGCGTCCGCACACCCACGAAGGCGGCGCCGAGCGCTACGGCACCGAACCGGGCACCTGCGAGGAGAGTGCGGCGACCGGGCTGCCGCAGGTCACCGTGCCGGCCGGCTACCTGGGCGGACGGTACCCTGTGGGCGTGTCGTTCCTCGGCCGCATGTGGACCGATCGGCAGCTCCTCGGCCTCGCCTACGCCTACGAGCAGACCACGCGGCATCGACGTCCGCCAACGACGGGGCGCTGAACCCGTCCGCCGGCCCTTCGCCTTCTGGCTCCATGAGACGATTCGCAAATAGTTAGCCTGACTTACTACTTATGAACAATCAATAAGCTTGACGGACTTAGATGCCAGCCATTAGGCTCTTCTATAACATGACGTCAAGACGACTGACCGGCGCGCAAATCCTCTGGGAATCGCTGGTGCGCGAAGGCGTGACCTGCGTCTTCGGCTACCCGGGCGGAGCCATCCTCCCCGCCTACGATGCGATGCTCGACTACCCCATCCGCCACGTGCTGGTGCGCCACGAACAGGGCGCCGCCCACATGGCCGACGGTTACGCCCGGGCCACCGGGCAGGTGGGCGTGGCCATTGCCACCTCGGGCCCCGGCGCCACCAACCTCGTAACCGGCATTGCGACGGCGATGATGGATTCTTCGCCGGTCGTCTGCATCACGGGGCAGGTGGGCAGCAAGCTGATTGGCTCCGACGCCTTCCAGGAATGCGACATCACGGGCATCACCCTGCCCATCACGAAGCACAACTACCTGCTGACCGATCCCGAGGACGTCGCCGCCACGGTGCGCGAGGCGTTCCATGTCGCGCGGTCGGGCCGGCCCGGCCCGGTGCTCATCGACATGACGAAAGACTGTCAGCAGCGGACGTGCGACTTCGAGTGGCCGGAAGAGGCGCCGCTTTCACATCAGCGGCCGAACCTGGCGCCCGGCGACGCGGAACTCGCGCGCGCGGTGGACCTCATCCACCAGGCGAAACGTCCGCTGATACTCGCCGGCAACGGCATCATCGCCGCGGGTGCGTCGGATGTCGTGCGCCGCTTCGCGGAACACGCCGACATCCCGATGGCGATGACGCTGCTCGGCATCGGCGGCGTGCCGGCCAGCCATCCGCTGAACCTCGGCATGATGGGCATGCACGGCGAGGCCTGGGTCAACACGTCGATCCAGGAGGCCGACCTCCTCATCGCCGTCGGCATGCGCTTCGACGATCGCGTCACCGGCAACGTGAAGACCTACGCCCTCAACGCGAAGAAGATCCATCTCGAGATCGACCGCTCCGAGATCAACAAGAACGTCAAGGTGGACGTCGGCCTCGTCGGCGACTGCGGCCAGCTGCTGCAGACGCTGATGCCGCGGGTCGAGCGCGGCAACCATGCCGCCTGGCGCGCGCACATCGACAGCCTCCGTGGTGATGCGGCCGTGCGCGACATCAAGAACCTGCCCGACAGCGGCCACCTCTACGCCGCGCACGTCATTCACGATCTGTGGCGCGAGACCGGCGGCAACGCCGTGGTCGTGACCGACGTCGGCCAGCACCAGATGTGGGAAGCGCAGTACTACCATCACGACCAGCCGCGCTCGCTCATCACCTCGGGCGGCCTCGGCACGATGGGGTTCGCGCTGCCGGCGGCCATCGGCGCCAAAGTCGCGCGGCCCGACGCCGAGGTGTGGGTGGTCGTGGGTGACGGCGGCTTCCAGATGACGATGGCGGAACTGGCGACCATCGCGCAGGAAGGCATCGACATCAACGTCGCCATCATCAACAACGGCTACCTCGGCATGGTGCGCCAGTGGCAGGAGTTCTTCTACGAACGCCGCTATGCCGCAACACCACTGTCGAGCCCCGATTTCGTGAAGCTCGCCAAGGCCTTCGGCCTCACGGCCGCGCGCGTCACCGATCGGGCCGGCGTGATTCCCGCCGTGCAGGCGGCGCGCGCCCACAAGGGCACGGTGGTCATCGACTTCCGCGTCGAGCAGGAAGACACGGTGTACCCGATGGTGCCGGCCGGCGCCGATCTCGACAAGATGATCCGCCGTCCCAGCGTGCTCGCGGAAACAGGAGCCGACCAGTGATCACCTTCGTCGTGCACGTGGAGAACAGACCGGGCGTGCTGACGCGCGTGGCCTCGCTCTTCCGCCGCCGCGCCTACAACATCGAGTCGCTCACGGTGGGCAGCACGGAGACGCCCGGCGTGTCGCGCATGACGATCGTCGTCGACACCGACGACGAAGGCGCGCACCACGTCGAGGCGCACCTCTACAAGCTCGTGAACGTGCTGCGGGTGGACAACGTGACGGCGCGGCCGAACGTCGTCCGCGAGCTCACGCTCATCAAGGTGGCGACCACGGCCGGCACGCGGCCCGAGATCTTCCAGCTCGCCGACGTCTTCCGCGCCCGCATCATCGACGTCTCCGCCGACTCGCTCGTGCTGGAGCTCACGGGCGGCACGGCCAAGCTCGATCGCCTGCTCGAAGTACTGGAGCCGTTCGGCGTGCTCGAGATGGCGCGCACGGGCACGCTCGCCATGGCCCGCGGCGAAGGCCCCGGCCGCACGGCCGCTCCGCCGGCGCGCGCGACCGCGGCTGCCGCTGCGGAATCACAGGACATCGCCTACTCGGTGTAACCCGCACGTCCCCGGGGCGGCAGCCGCCGCCGGTCCATTCAGGAGATCCGTTCGACATGGCCGTCATCTACTACGACAAGGACGCCGATCTGGCGCCCATCCGCGATCGCAAGGTCGCCATCATCGGCTACGGCTCGCAGGGCCACGCCCACGCGCTCAACCTGCGCGACAGCGGCGTCGACGTGCGCGTCGGCCTGCACCCGGGCAGCAGTTCGGCCGCCAAGGCGCGCGCCGCCGGGCTGCGCGCGGTGTCGATTCCCGAGGCGGCGGCGGAAGCCGACGTCATCATGCTGCTCATCCCCGACACGATTCAGGGTGAGGTCTACCGCCGCGACATCGAGCCGCACCTCACGGCCGGCAAGATGCTGATGTTCGCGCACGGCTTCAACATCCGCTTCGGCATCATCACGCCGCCGGCCCACGTGGACGTGGCGATGGTGGCGCCGAAGTCGCCCGGCCACCGCGTGCGCGAGCTCTACGAGGAAGGCGCCGGCACGCCGGCCCTCTTCGCCGTGCATCAGGACGCGACCGGCACGGCGCGCACGGTGACGCTCTCGTACGCCAAGGGCATCGGCGTGACGCGCGCGGGCGTGCTCGAGACGACCTTCGCGGAAGAAACCGAGACGGACCTCTTCGGCGAGCAGTCGGTGCTCTGCGGCGGCACGAGCGCGCTCGTGAAGGCGGCCTTCGAAACGCTCGTCGAGGCCGGCTACCAGCCCGAGATCGCCTACTTCGAGTGCATGCACGAGCTGAAGCTCATCGTGGACCTGATGTACCGCGGCGGCCTCAACTACATGCGCTACTCGGTGTCGGACACGGCCGAGCACGGCGACTACACCGGCGGTCCGCGCGTGGTCACGGCCGAGACCAAGGCCGAGATGAAGCGCATGCTGACGGACATTCAGGAAGGCCGCTACGCGACGCTCTGGATGGACGAACACGCCGCCGGCCGGCCCACCTTCACCGCGACGCGCCTGGCCGAGCAGAAGCACCCCATCGAGAAGGTGGGCGCCGAGCTGCGGGCCATGATGCCGTTCCTGAACCCGGTGACGGTGAAGCCGGAGGATCAGCGCCAGCCCGTCTAGGGCCGGCGCTCGGAAGAACATCGCCTGCCATGGCGCGATTGGACGACAATCGCGCCATGCGTCGTTTTGGCTGGCTCGTCGCCCTCACCGTCCTCCTTCCTCTTGCCCAGGCCTGTCAGTCCGCGCCGCCGGTCGCTCCGGCGGCCGCGACTCCGGCAGCCATCGACCGCGATCTGCTCGATGTCACGGTGGCGAAGCTCCACCAGTTCTACGACGCGAAGACCTACACCGTGACGCAGGTCGTGCAGTGGCACCTCGACCGCATCGACCGCTACAACGGCGTCTACGGCGCCATCGAGCAGGTCTACCGCACCGACGCACTGGCGGAGGCCGCACGGCAGGATGCCGCCACGGCGGGCGCCACTGGCGGCGCGGCGTCGCGCGGCGCGCTCTGGGGTGTGCCGATCGTCATCAAGGCCAACACGAGCATCGCCGGCAAGGTGACCACGGCCGGCTGGGCGGGCTTCACGAAGCCGGGCCACGAGCTCATCGCGCCGAAGGACGCGGCCATCGTCGCGAAGTTCAAGGCGGCCGGCGCCATCATCCTCGGGCACACCAACATGCCCGACCTCGCCAACAGCGACACCAACCGCAGCAGCTCGTTCGGCCGCACGGGGAACGCCTACGACGTGCGCTTCTCGCCGGGCGGTTCGTCGGGCGGCACGGTGACGGCCGTGGCGGCGAACTTCGCCGTGCTCGGTAACGGCACCGACACCGGCAACTCGATTCGTATGCCGGCGGCGACGAGCGCGCTCGTCGGTGTGTTTCCCACGCGCGGACTCGTCAGCATCGCCGGCATCGCGCCGCTCGACTGGCTGCTCGACAACACCGGGCCGATTGCGCGAACGACGGCGGATGCGGCCATTGCACTCGCCGTGATGGCCGGCCCCGATCCGCTCGATGCCCGCACCGCCGAGGCCCCGGCCGACGCGCAGGCCGGCCCCTTCGCGCCGACGCTGGCCGCCGCGACGCTCAAGGGCAAACGTTTCGCCGTACCGGCCTTCATCCTCGCCGGCGATGGCATCCCGTTCCACGGCATCCCTGCCAACGTACCGGCCGGCGCCGCCGAGACGCTGCGCACGGCCGCCAACATGCCGCTCACCCCGGCCACGCGTGAGGCCTTCCTGCGCGCCGTCGAACAACTGCGCGCGGCCGGCGCCACCGTGCTCATCGACGACACGGTGCTGCCGGTGGACTTCGCGCGCACGGCGAGCCGCGTCGCCACCTACGCCTACATGCGTGACGGCACCGAACGGTTCCTCGGCACGTTCGGCCCGGCGGCGTATCGCACGGCCGACGCGTATCTGGCCGCCGTCGGCTCCCCGCTCTTCACGTCCTCGATCGGCACGGAGGATCACTTCCGCCTGCTCGGCGGTGTGCGCATCGACCAGCGCCTCGTGGCCACCGATCCGAATGCGGAACGCGACTATCACGCGCCGCGTCGCGCCACGCTCGCCGCCTATCTCGAACCGCTCGATCGCCTGACGCTCGACGGCTACGTCTACCCCGCCATCCAGATGCCGCCGCCCGACGAGACGATGCCGCAGGATGGCCGGGTGAGCGAGGGCCCGCATTCCGCCACGAGCTGGGTGAACATGATCGGCGTGCCGGCGATCACCGTGCCGGCGGGCGCGTATCCGAACGGGCTGCCGTTCGGCCTCGAGTTCTCGGGCCGGCCGTGGAAGGACGGCGACCTGCTCGGCATCGTGCAGGCCTGGGAGACGATCGGCGCGCGCCGCGTGCCGCCGACGCTCGTGGACCACGGCCTGCTGCCAACAACACCAGCGCGCGTGAAGTAGCGGCGCAACGATCGGACAGGTGCGACAGATCGTCGCACCGAGTCGCGCCGCGACAGTTCGTCGCAGGGAGCCCGAGCAGCCGGGCCACAGACTGCCCGGGTGGCTTCCCTACTCCGCTCGTGTTTCTTCGCGCTTCGTCTCGTACTCGCCGGGATGTGTCTGACCACAGGCGCCTCGGCCTGGGCCCAGGAAACCATCAACTACGCGTCCGTCGGCGGCCGCGTGGTGGACGCGCAGGGCGCGGGCGTGCCGGGAGCCACCGTGGTGGCGCACCATCTCGACACCGGCGTGAAGGCGGAAGCCACGACAGACGACGGCGGGCGCTACCGGTTCCCCTATCTGCGCGTGGGCCCGTACGAGATCGCGGCGTCGATGAACGGCTTTACCGACGCCCGGCGCCGCCTCGCCCTCACCCTCGGCGCCGCATTCGATCTGCCGCTCACCCTCGACGTCGCCGGCGTGGCCTCCACGGTGAGTGTCACGGCCGACACGCCGGTGCTCGAGTCGGCCCGCAGCCAGATCGCCGCGACCGTGTCCGAACGGGAGATCAGCGCCCTGCCGCTCAACGGCCGGCAGTTCCTCGACATCGCGCTGCTCGCGCCCGGTGTCGCGCCGCCCAACATCAACAGCACGCAGCTCTTCGCCGAGACGTCGGCGGTGCCGGGCGTGGGCCTCTCGGTGGGCAGCCAGCGCAACCTCTCGAACAGCTTCATCGTGGACGGCCTCTCGGCCAACGACGACGCCGCCGGGCTGAGCGGCATGCCCTACGGCGTGGACGCGGTGGAACAGTTCCAGGTGGTGACCTCCGGCGGCCAGGCGGAACTGGGCCGCGCACTCGGCGGCTACGTGAACGTCGTCACGCGCAGCGGCACCAACCAGCTGCGCGGCACCGCCTACGGCTTCTTCCGCGATGACGCCTTCAACGCCGCGAACGCGCTGTCACGCACGACACTGCCGATGTCGCAGCAGCAGTACGGCGGCAGCATCGGCGGGCCGATCCGCCGCGGCCGCACCTTCTACTTCGCCAACGCCGAGCGCCGCAATCTCGAGCAGACGGGCTTCGTCACGATCAGCGCGGCCAACGCCGCCATCATCAACGCGCGTCTGCAGGCCGTGGGCTACCCGGGCGCGCCGGTTACGACCGGCATCTACGACAACCCGGTCAGGAGCCTGAACGTGCTCGGCAAGGTGGACCATGCCTTTTCGGGCCGCGATCAGATGAGCCTGCGCTACAGCCTCTACGACGTGTCGTCGGAGAACTCGCGCGGCGCCGGCGGTCTGAGCGCGCCGTCGGCCTCGGCCGGCCTCGACAACCTCGACCAGGCGCTGGCCTTCGGCAACACGCTCACGATCGGCAGCCGCACGGTGAACGAGACGCGCGTCCAGGTGACGCGCAGCAATCTGGAGGCGCTGCCGTCAGACCGCATCGGCCCGGCCGTGAACATCGCCGGTGTCGCCGCGTTCGGCACGCTCTCGGGCAGTCCGCAGGGCCGCCGCAACACGATGGTGCAGGCCGTGACGAACCTGTCGCAGCAGCGCGGCGCGCACGCCCTGCGCGCCGGCGTCGACGTGCTCTACAACGACGACTCCATCACCTTCCCGCGGGCCACCCGCGGCTCCTACGCCTTCTCGTCGCTCGCGAACTTCCTCGCCGGCACCTACAACAACCTCGGCTTCTCGCAGAACTTCGGCACGATCGTGGTCGATCAGGGCAACCTGAATCTCGGGCTCTTCGCGCAGGACGAGTGGAGCGTCACCTCGTCGCTCACGCTGAATCTGGGCCTGCGCTACGACCTGCAGGCGCTCGACACGATCGATCTCGACGGCAACAACGTGTCACCGCGGGCCGGCTTCGCGTGGACGCCCGGCGCCGCACGCCGGCTGGTCGTGCGCGGCAGCGCCGGCCTGTTCTTCGACCGCGTGCCGCTGCGCGCGCTCGCCAACGCGCTGCTCTCGGCGGGCAACACGACCGACCTTGCGAACCTGCGGCAGACGGGCATCAGCCTGTCGCCCACGCAGGCCGGCGCGCCGGTGTTCCCGAACATCCTCTCGGGCGCGGTCGCGAGCACGGCCCTTCCCAACATCACGACGATGCAGCGCGACCTGCAGAACGCGTATTCGCGCCAGGCCAGCCTCGAGGTCGAGCAGCAGGTGGGTCGGCGCGGCACGGTGAGCGTGGGCTACTCGTACCTGCGGGGCGACGGGCTGCTGCTCGCGATCAACCAGAACGTGCCGTCGTGTGTGGCCGCCGGCACCAACAACGGCTGCCGTCCGGTCGCCACCTACGGCAACAACAGCCAGTACTCCTCGGACGGCCGCTCGACGTACCACGCGCTGCTCGTCTCCTTCACCGAACGGCCCAGCGCGTGGAGCTCGGTACGCGCGAGCTATACGCTGTCGAAGGCCGAGAACAACCTCGGCGAGTTCTTCTTCAGCGGCCCGATCGATCCGTTCGATCTCGACAAGGACTGGGGCCGCGCCGACAACGACCGCCGCCACCTGTTCGTGCTGACCGGCAGCGTGAACACCCCGGTGTCGGCCGCCACGACGCCGTGGCAGCACCTGACACACGGCTTCCAGCTGAGCACGCTGCTGCAGGCCTACTCGGCCGCGCCCTTCAACATCACGTCGGGCGTCACGACCATCCAGGGCACGGCCGGGCGGCCGATCGTGAACGGCGAGTTCATCGACCGCAACACGGGCGTGGGCGACGAGTTCTTCAGCCTGAACGTGCGCCTGAGCCGCGTGTTCGACCTGCCGGGCGCGGCCAGCCTCGAAGCGAGCGCCGAGGCCTTCAACCTGACGAACGCCGTGAACGAGACGGCTCGCAACGGCAACTTCGGCAGCGGCGCGTACCCGACCGCGCCGTCAGCGACCTTCAATCAGGTGACCGCGGTGGGTGATCCGCGGAGCTGGCAGTTCGCCCTGCGCGTCCGCTTCTGAGGTGGCCGCGTCCGCCGCTAGACGCTGTCGCGGCGGTCGAGCGCGAGCGCCGTATCGAGCAGGGCCTGGGCGCCGCGCGCGCAGTCGTCCCAGCGGGTGAACTCGCGCGGTGAGTGGCTGATGCCGCCGACGCTCGGCACGAAGATCATGCCCATCGGGCAAAGCGCCGCAATCATCTGCGCGTCGTGGCCGGCGCCGCTCGGCAGCGTGCGTGCGGCGAGCCCGCGCCGCGCCGCCGAGGCCTGAATCGCCGCCATCACGCCGGCGTGCGCCGGGGCCGGCGGATTCGTCGAGGCCAGCCGCAGGTCGATCGTGGTGCGCGTATCCCGGGCGATCGCGGCCGCCTCGACGCGAATGGCCTCGCCGAGGCCGTCGAGTACCCGCGGCGACAGATCGCGGAACTCGACGCTGAGCACCACGCGGCCCGGGACGACGTTGGGCGAGTTCGGCTGCACGTCGAGACGGCCGACCGTGCCCACCTGGCGGCCCTGGCGGGCGCCGGCCACGCGCCGCACCGCCAGCACGAGCTGCGAGGCGGCGACGAGCGCGTCCTGACGCGCGTCCATCGGTGTGGTGCCGGCATGGTTGGCCACGCCCTCGATCGTGACGTCGTAGCGATGGATGGCGACAATGCCTTCGACGACACCGATCCGCACGCCGGCGGCATCAAGCGTGCCGCCCTGTTCGATGTGGAGTTCGACATAGGCGTGCCAGGCCCCCGGCCGCGCGACGGCCGTCTCGATCCGGTCGGGATCCCCGCCGATGCGGCGCAGCGCGTCGCGACGGGTCATGCCGTTCCACGTCTGGTCGAGGTCACCGGCCTTGAGATCGCCGCCGACGATGCGGCTGCAGGCCGTGCCGCGGCCGAACGCGGTGCTTTCTTCGTGCGCCCAGACCACGAGTTCCAGCGGATGTGTGGTCGCGACGCCCGCCGACGCCACGGTCTGCAGCACGTCGAGCGCGGCCAGCGTGCCGAGATCCCCATCGAAGTTGCCGCCGTTCGGCACCGAGTCGATGTGCGAGCCGACGAGAATCGGCGGCGCGGCCGCCCGCCCGCCGGTGCGCGCGAAGATGTTGCCGGCGGCATCGAGACGCGGCGTGAGTCCGGCGCCGCGGATCTCGTCGAGCAGCCACGCGCGGGCAGCAACATCGGCGTCCGAATAGGCCACGCGGCTCACGCCATCGGCGAAGGAGCCGCCAGCGGGCCGGCCGAACCGGCTGAGCCCTTCGAGGCGGCGCCGCAGACGGGCCGCATCGATCGCGCCCTCGGCGGACTGCGCGGCGAGCGCCGGCGCAGCCGCCCGCGTCAGCAGGGCGCCGGTGGTCCACAGGAACGCCCGTCGGGTCGGCATGAGGCGATTATCCGTCCGCGACCGCAAGTATCCGGCCTCTATAGTCTCGTTCAGAGCCTCCAGCTGAGATGACCCTCGCCGTCACCGCGCGCACGGTTGCCAATCGCCTCGCCGCGGCATTGCTACTCGGGGCCCTCGGCCGCGTGCTGCTGCTGAACGCCTCGGATATCGCCGACGGCCTCGCGCTGCGGCTCGACGAGGCGGTGGCGCTCTTCGCCGCCATGAGCCTCGGCGGCCCGTGGGGCGCCGTCGCCTCGCTCACCGCCACGGTCGGCACGCCCGCACCGACCTGCAGCGCCCTGCTGGCGATCGAAGCACTGTTCGTCGGCGTGGCCGTGCGGCGCGGCTCCGCGCCGGTGCTCGCCACAGCGGCCTACTGGCTGCTGGCCTACGCCGTCTTCGGCTCGGGACTCGTGACCTCGCCGCCCACCGGCCTCGACCCGCGGCTCCTGCTGGCCAAACAGCTCGTGAACGGCACGCTCAGCGCGGCGCTGGCGCAGTTGCTGCTCGCCGCGCCCGGGGTGCGCGCCCTGTTCCGCGCGACACTCGCCAGCCACGCCGCCGTGCCGCTGCGCGCGCAGATTGCACGCGCGATCGTGCCGGTGTCGACGATCCCGGTCATCCTGCTCGGCCTCGGTCTGGGCACGATGTACGCCCGCGACCTCGTGACCGGCGGCACGAACGACCTGGCGACGCGAGCGACGACCACGGCCACACGCCTGGCCGACTACGTGGCCGCCGCTGAAGGCGACGTGCGGACGCTGGCCGGACAGCTCTCGGTGCGGCCGTCGGCCGGCGCGGAGCTGGACCAGACGCTCGCGCTCCACCACACGGGCTCGACCAGCTTCGCCACCATGCTCGTGAGCGACGCCGCCGGCAGCATCCTGGCCGCGTCGAGCCGGCTCGAATCGGCCGTGCCGCGCCCGGCCTCCGGGCTGCCGCCGATTGCCGACCGCGCCTATTTCGCCGAACCGGCCCGCACCGGTCAGGCCTTCCGCAGCGAGGGCTTCCGCGGCCGCGGTTTCACCGCCGAGCCTATCCTCGTCTTCAGCGTTCCCTACACCACGGCCGACGGCGCGTTTGCCGGCGTCGTGCAGGGCGCGCTCAATCTCACCGCCTTCAGCGCCTGGCTCAACCAGTCGCTCGCCGAGACCTCCACGTCGGCGCTCGTGCTCGACCGCGCCGGCCAGGTCATCGCGTCGACCGGCCCGAACGCCGCCGCGCTGCTCGTGAACGTGGGCGACCGCGACTGGATCGGCGCCACCCGCGGAAACGCCACCACCCAGTTCAGCGAAGCCTCGGCGGAACCCGGACTCCGCCCGGCGCGCCACGTTGCGGTGCGCCGCGATGTGCCGTCGCTCGGCTGGCAGGTGCACATCCGGCGTCCCGTCGCGGCCATGCAGGCGCCGCTCGTGCCCTTCTTCATGCTGGCGGCGGCGTGGCTGCTGGTGTGCGTCGTGCTGGCCACCCCGCTCGCGGCGCAGGTCTCGCGCCGCATCACGCAGCCGATCGAGCTGCTCGCCCAGACCGCCGAAAGCATCGGCCGCGGCCACGCCGTGACGCAGCCCGCGCTGCCCGCGGGCGCCCCGGCCGAAGTGGTGTCGCTGCAGCGGGAGCTCGCGGCGATGGTCGAGCGCCTCGACGAATCGGTGGCCCTGCTCGACCAGAAGGTCCGCGAGCGCTCCGCCGAGCTCGCCGCCGTGTCGGCGCGCAGCGATACGCTCTTCCGGGTCGCCAGTGACGGCATGCTCGTGGTGGATCCCGACGGGCGGGTCATCGAGGCCAACGACGCCGCGTGCCGGATGCTCGGCTTCAGCCACGACGAGGTCCTCGCGCACCGCCTGGCGGACCTCGAAGTCGGCGCGTCGCCCGCCGAACGGCAGCGCCGCAGCGACCAGCAGGTCCGCACCGGGACGACACGTTTCGAAACCACACTGCGCACGAAGAGCGGCGTGGCGCTGCCCGTGGACGCGGTGATGACGGCGATGCCCTGCGGCGGCGGCCGCGCGTTCGTGGGCGTGCGCGACATCTCGGAGCGGCGCCACGCCGAGGCCGAACGTGCCCAGCTGGAGTCGCGGTTGCGGCAGTCGCAGAAGATGGAGGCGATCGGCACGCTCGCCGGCGGCATCGCCCACGACTTCAACAACATCCTCATGCTCATCACCGGCAGCGCCGACCTGGCGTCGGCCGACATCCCGGAAGGGCATCCGGCACGGCCCATGCTCGACCAGATCGTGCGCGCCTCGCAGCGCGCCGAGGCGCTGGTGCGTCAGATTCTGGCGTTCAGCCGCCGCCGGGACGAACAGCGGGATGTCGTGGCCCTCGGCCCGATCGTGAAGGAGGCCGTGGGCATCCTGCGCTCGACCCTGCCGGCGATGATCGAGATCCGCACGCGCGTCGACGACGGGCTGCCGCTCGTGCAGGCCGATGCGGTGCAGCTCCATCAGGTGCTCATGAACCTCGGCAGCAATGCGGCGCATGCCATGCGCGAGGGCGGTGGCGTGCTCGCGATCGACGTGACACGCGACCCGGCGCCGGGCGCCGCGCGCGCCGGCATCTGCCTGACCGTGAGCGACACGGGCAGCGGCATGGACGCCACCACGCTCGAACGGGTCTTCGAGCCGTTCTTCACGACCAAGCCGGTCGGCGTCGGCACGGGGCTCGGGCTGGCGGTGGTGCACGGCATCGTGACCGCCCACGGCGGCAGCATCGAGGCGTCGAGCACGCTCGATCGCGGCACCACGATCCGCATCACGCTGCCGGCCGCCGCCGACGGCACCGTGCCGCGCGCGGCGGCCGAGACGCCGTCCGAGGAGCCCGCCTCGCCGCATCGCCGTGCGCATGTGCTCGTCGTCGACGACGAACCGGAACTCGTCGGCCTGGTCTGCCGCCAGCTGGCGCGGCTCGGCTACAGCGCGCAGGGCTGTGCCGGCCCGGCCGAAGCGCTCGAGACGCTGTCGGCGGATTCGCCGCACATCGATGTCGTGATGAGCGATCTCGCGATGCCGAAGATGACCGGCATCGAACTGGCCGGACGCATCCGCCGCGACCACGCCGACATCGCCATCGTGCTCTGCTCGGGCCGCGTCACCGAAGAAGACCGCGAGCGGGCCGAACGCGCCGGCATTGCCGAGATCCTCGCCAAGCCGTTTGCGAGCCATCAGCTCGCCGCCGTGATGGAGCGGTCGCTCGGCGCCAACGGCACGCGCCACTGACGGCGGCCGCTCAGCCGCGCAGCAGCGCGCGCACCCGCGGCGCCACGACCGTGCCGTAGAGTTCGATACTGCGCAGGCAGGCCTCGTGCGGCAACTGACCGTTGCTGTACTTCAGGTCGAAGCGCGAGAGCCCGAGCGTGCGGACGGTGGCCGCGATCTTCGTGGCGACCGTCTCCGGCGCGCCAACGTAGAGGGCGCCGTCCGGTCCGGCTTCCCGATCGAAGTGCGCGCGCGTCACCGGCGGCCAGCCGCGTTCCCCACCGATGCGCGTCATCATGTCGCGGTAGTGCGGCCAGAGCTGCTCGCGGGCCTCCTCGTCGGTGGACGCCACGTGGCCCGGCGAATGCACGGCGATGGGCTTCTCGGTGTGCCCGAGCTCCGCCTGCGCGCGCCGGTAGAGATCGGCGAAGGGCACGAAGCGCGACGCCGAGCCGCCGATGATCGCGAGCGTCAGCGGCAGATCGTGACGGGCCGCGCGCAGCACCGACTCGGGACTCCCGCCCACGCCCACCCACGTCGTGAGACGGCCGTGTTCGATCGGCGGGAACACGCGCTGCGCCTCGAGCGGTGGCCGCGTGCGTCCCGACCACGTGACCGGCTCGTTCGTGACGAGCTGCGCGAACAGATCCAGCTTCTCTTCGAACAGCACGTGATAGTGGTTGAGGTCGAAGCCGAAGAGCGGGAACGACTCGGTGAACGAGCCGCGGCCGAGGATGACTTCGGCACGGCCGTGCGACACGGCGTTCAGCGTCGAGAAACGCTGGAAGACACGAATCGGATCGTCGGTGCTGAGCACGGTGACGGCGGAGCCGAGGTGGATGCGTTCGGTGCGCGCGGCAATCGCCGCCAGCAGCACCTCGGGCGCCGAAATGGCGAAGTCGGCGCGATGGTGCTCGCCGACGCCGAAACAAGCCAGCCCCACCTGATCCGCGAGCACGGCTTCGTCGACGACGTGGCGCAGCACCTGCGCGTGGGTGATGGGCGCGCCGGCGGCGTCGAGGGTGACGTCGCCGAAGGTGTCGAGGCCGAAGGTAATCGTGTCCGCGAGGGCGTCAGTCATCCCGGCGAGTCTACGCCGGTGTCCGGTGCCCCGGGGCTTGACACGACAATCCCGCATGAGACATTAATGTCTCATGCGAGACACACACAGCCAACGCCTGGATGCTCGTGGCCGCCTTATCGCCGCAGCCACCAGAATCTGGTCCGCCGACCCGTCGGCGCCGCTGGAGTCGGTGGCATCGGAGGCGGCCGTCGGGCGGGCCACCCTGCACCGCTACTTTCCGGCGAGGGCCGACCTGCTGCGCGCGGCTGCCATCGACGGCATCCTGACGCTCGACGAGGCGCTGGCGAACGCCGGCCTGACGGAGCAGCCCGCCGCGGAGGCCCTCCGGGCGCTGTCGGCCATCCTCGTGCGGTCCGGCGACCGCCTGCACTTCGTGCTCATGGCCGGAGAGCTGCTCGGTGATGCGGCCGTCACCGAGGTCGAACGCCGCGTCGACGCGCGGCTGCACCGCGTGCTCGATCGCGCGGTGGCGGAGGGGGTGCTTCGCGCCGACGTCCCGAAGGCGTGGCGATTCCGTGTCATCGAAGCGCTGGTCTATGCCGCGTGGACGGCCGTGGCCGACGGGGAGCTCGCGGTGAACGACGCGCCGGGCCTGGTGCACGACGCGATGCTCCGCGGGCTGGGCACGCCATGAGCACCGCCGCCATGCCCCCCCCCGATCTCGCGCGGCCGTCTCGCGACGAGGCCATCGACGTGGCACGCGCGATGGCCATTCTGGGCATGTTCCTGATCCACGCCGTGCTCGTGCTGGGGGCGGTCTATCCGCGCAGCGGTCCGCTCGCCGTCGTGCTCTGGCTGTGTGATGGGCGCGCCGCCGCGACGTTCGTCACTCTGGCCGGCTTCGGCGTGGCGCGCCTGGCCGCGAAGTATCCGGACGGGTACGGCCGTCGGCTGCTCCACAAGCGCGCGCTCATCCTGTGGATCATGGGGGTACTCAACCTCCTGGTCTGGCCGGGAGACATTCTCCGGCTGTACGCGGTGGCCCTGTTCGCGGCGCCCTTTCTGCTGCGGCTCAGCCGGCAGAGCCGCACCAGGCTCGCCGCGGCCCTGGTCTTCACCTTCGTGCTCGGCATGCTGCTGCTCGACTGGACGCAGCATTGGCAGCTGGACACGCTCACCTACGTGGGCGTGTGGACGCCTGGCGGGTTCGTGCGCAATCTGTTCTTCGATGGATTCCGGCCGGTCGTCCCGTGGCTCGCGTTCTTCCTGATGGGGACCGTGCTCGCCGAGTGGGATCTGCAGGACACACGCGTCCAGCATCGGCTGCTGGTGTATGGCGCGGTGGCCACGATCGGGGCCGTCGTGACGTCGGCGGCGCTGGATGCACTGCTCATCCGCGTTGCCCCACAGGTCGATGCCCTGACCAGAGAAGGGCTGGTCGGCACCACATCGCTGCCGCCGCTGCCGCTCTTCATGATCTCGGCCTTCGGCACCACGTCCCTGCTGCTCGCGGCGGTTCTGCGCCTGCTGCCCGTGCTGCCCCGGCAGGTGCGCGACACGTTGTCGGCCACGGGGCGGCGCGCGCTCACGTGGTACGTGTGGCATATCGCCGTGCTGATGACGCTGTACGCGATCGGCTTCGCCAACCAGCTCAGTGCGGGCGCGGCGCTCATTGCCGGCGTGGTCCTGTTCGGCGCGGCGATGGGCTGGTCCACCGCGCACGCGTCCTCGTCAGGATGGCTCGAGTCGCTGATGCGCCGGCTGTCGCGCTGACGGGTTCGATGAGGGTTGCACGAGCTGCAGGGCGCGGAGGCGCAGCGCCTCGAGGGCAGCGAGCGTGTCGTCGGGACGCAGGCCCGCACTACCGATGGCCACCGCCCGCCGCCCCTCGGCGTCGACGTCGCCAATGAAGTAGCGCATCACACCCGACGCCTTCGCCGGCTTCCAGAACGCGGAGGCGTCATCGATGTGGACGACCACGGTGCGCGCCCGCCCCTCCTGCCCGGTCGACCGGCGTTCGATGATCATCGCGCCGACCTCGCTCCACGCGACGAACACCGGCGGCTCCACCGGATTCGTGCCAATGAAGAACAGGCCACGCTCGTCAGCGGCCAGGCTGATGTGCGGGCGCCAGATCGGCGGGCGCAGCAGCACCACAACGAAGACCAGCAGGAAGGCGCTCATGAACGCCTCGCCGATGCCGGCGCGTCCCTGCACCAGGCGCCACACCGCATAGCTGATACCGGTCAGTGACACCCCGAGGGCAATCGCCAGGAGCGACCGGACTTTCCATCTCGGCGCCACGTGGACGTAACACGGCGCCCGGAGGCCGGCGAGGCTGGGGGGAAGCCCGGATGGACGCACGTAGTGCAGGTACGCACGCGGCATGGCGACCACGTCATTGTGCCATCGCACCAGCCCTTCATACGTCACTCCGTCGGAACGCGCGCGCGGCAAGCAGGAACAGTCCCATCGCCGGCAGGACGAGTCCGGCCAGCGAGCCCGCTACCGCCGCCGCGCGTCGCCCAAGAGGTGGCTCGGAGAAGCCGAAGGCCGGCGTCTGCCGCAGGTCCTCGATCGGCTCGCGCGAGTAGATCCGCGTGATGTAGAACGCATCCCACGTGTCGAGGAATCGCTGCCGCGCATCGCGGAACTCGTCGACGCGGGCCGGATGTGTGCCTGCCGCGGTCGTGGCCAGGTCGTGCCAGAGCAGGAACGGCGACAGGAATCGCAGCAGCGACACGAACGTGCGCCGCGCTGCCGCGGCCTCGTCGTACGCGGCTTCGATCGGCAGCAGGCGCTCACGCATCATTTCGAGGAGCCGCATCTGGTAGATCCCGTAGCGCTCGAGGCCGCCTCTCGCGTCTCGGTCGGCGGGAATCTCGGGATGCGCTGCGTAAAAGGCCGCCAGCACGTCGTCGTTCTTCAGGCTCCAGGTCTCCTGATAGGCCTGGCGGCGCTGCCGCTCGACGTCGGTCCGCGGGCGGATCGGATGGAGCCCGTCGGCCAGCATGTTCACGGCCGCCGGCGCGACGAACAGCACGACGACCCACGCCGTGAGGCCGGCGAGTAGGTTGACCGGCACAGTCTTCGCGTACGCATCGATCGCCACGATGATGGCCAGCCAGACGGCGGCGTAGACGACAAGCCCCGCGGCCCACAGCGCCAGACGGGGCGACAGACTGGGCTCGAGACGGCCGTCGACGGCGAAGAGCACGAGGGTCGTGCCGCCGAGCGCGGCGGCGAGAATGCCGCCTCGCAGCAGCACTCGGCCGACGCCGAGTCCCGCCACGCCTCCTCCCTGCGCGAGATGCAGCCGCAGGGTTCCACGCTCCCGCTCACCGGCGACGGTGCCGGCACAGAGCACGATGAAGGCGAGCGGCAGCAGATAGGCCGTCACGAACTGCAGGTCGAAGCGCACCATCCGCTGCCACAGCGGACTCGAGAACTGCGCCTGCTGCTGCCCCTGCCATCGGTCCACGGACGCCAGATGGGCCAGCGGCTGCAGGTCGGTCTCCCCCACCGCGAGTGGCGCCGTCGGCAACACCGGCAACACCATCCAGCGTCCGCCGCTGTAGTGACCGATCGAGGTCGCATGCCGGGCGCCGAACGTGACCGGCGCCAGCGGCAGGCCTTTGGCGCGAAGCTCCTCGCGCTCGCGGTCGATCCGGCTCTGCATGTCGTCCAGGCGCACCTGCTCCTCGCGCAGCAGGGTCTGCAGCAGGCGCTCGTGCTCGGCCAGCCCCAGCCGCGTCGTCTGCCAGGCCGCCGCGGTGAGTGCGACGAGCGCCGCCGCGAGCAGCCAGACGGCCGGGTCGCGCCGGAGCAGAGGGTTCCTGTCGCTGCGGCCCTTCACGCTGCAGTTCGAGAACGGCGGCACGCTGCAATACGCTGCACTGCCCAACTGGCAGCGGCTGCGCACGCCGTTCCGTCCGGTGCCGGGCGTGGCGGTGGCGCCTGGGTCGTACGACTATCTGCGACACGCCATCACGCTGCAGACCGATCCCTCGACGCGCGTGGCGTTCCGGTTCGAAGGCCAGGTGGGCGGCTACTTCGACGGCACGCTCGAGACCTGGCGCGGCGTGTTGCAGGCCACGCCGGATCCGCGCCTGGCGGTGAGCGCCGACTACACGATCAACCGGCTCGACCGCGTGGGCGGGCTGCGGTCGGCGCTCACGACGCACCTGCTCGGCCTTGAAACGCGCCTCGCGACCACGCCGCGACTGCAGCTCGTGAGCTTCGTGCAGTGGAATACGGTAGCGCGGCAGTTCACGGCCAATGCGCGTCTGGCGTGGGAATACCGCCCCCTCTCCTTCTTCACGATCGTCTACAACGACCGCTCGCCGGTGGACGGCCGCGGGGTGGTGACGCCGTCGCCGTTTGCGTCGCGGCAGCTGCTCGTAAAGCTCACGTGGCTCGCCCAGATCTAGTTCTCAGTGGGCGAATTCGACCATCGGTGCGGCGCAGGCCACCGTCGATTGCATCGGTGTTCGGCGCCGCCGACGCACGGCAGTAGGGTGACGTGGTGACGCCGACTCGACTCTTGCTGTCTGTTTCGTTGGCCGCCCTGCTGTTTGCACCGTCCATCTCACCCGCCGACGCACAGACGTCCGGCACCATCGCTGGACACGCCGTGGACGCAAGCAGCGGCGCCGTCGCCGGCGCCAGCGTCGTGGTCACGCGCGACGCCGCCTCGAGTGGCACGGCCACGGCCGATGCCGCGGGGCGCATCTCGGTCGGCGGCCTGGCGCCGGGGCGGTACACGGTGACGGTCAGTGCTGCCGGGTTCACGGCGACCTCGCACGACGTGTCAGTCGACTCCGGCACGTCCTCGGTGACGGCATCATCGAGGACCGTGTGGTCGTCCGCTTGTCGGACGTGGCCGACAACGTCGCCGGCGTACGCGCCCTCACCGCCTACACCGGCACTCGCAGCAACACTTACCAGCTCCGAGGCTTCAGTCCTTCGCTCAACTGCACCAATCTTCGTAACGGATTCCAGGAGTATGGCGTTCTCTCGCAGCGCGACGTCACCAACATCGATCGCGTCGAGTTCCTGAAGGCCGGGCATCGCTGCTGTACGGCGCCAGCGAAGTCGGCGGCACGGTGAACACCCTGACCAAGCAGCCGCTCGCGGCGGCGCGGCGCGAGTTCGGTCTCACCTTCGGGTCGTTCGGCTGCGCCCGGTCGACGATCGACCTGACCGGTCCGGTCAATCGCTCGGGCACGGTACGCTACAGGCTGAACGCCGCCTACGATCGGGGCGACAGCTATCGCGATCTCGTGAACCACGAGAACACGTTCGTGGCCCCGCACCTCGTGTGGCAGCCCACGCCACGCACGACGGTCGGTGTCGAGGTGAGGCGGGCCGCTACGAGAACGATTTCGATCGCGGTCACCCGCTCGCGCCGGAGTTCCTCACCGAGCCCGTCAGCCGGAACTACGGCGAGCCGTGGGCGAGCGCTGAGAATCGCCAAGTCAACACGATGCTGCAGGTGCGTCGGTGCACGTGCTCTTCTGACACGGCGCGCCCCCATCACGGCCGACATTCGGCGGCTCGGCACCGGCTGGCGCCCGTTCGAGAGTCGCGTGTGGACGCGAGAGGCGTCAGCTAGGTTGAGGCCCGTCGGCCGGCCGATCACGCTTGACGTCTGGTCAATCGAGTCGTACGGCGCGCGTCACGACGACGTAGTCATCGCTGCGTCGAGCCGCCCAGACGGGCCAGAAGCGACTCTCGGCGTCCACGGCCAAGCCAGTCTCCCACTGTCGTAACGAGCCGTAGAGGTCACGCGCGGACGGCTCTCCGGCACCACACGCGGAAAGCGCCTGGCTGGAGTACGTCCACGGGTCGGAGGCACGCACGCGGGCACGCACGCGCCAGCACTTGCGCTGCGCGTCGAACCACGTGAGCGCTTCCCGTCCTCGGCGGTCGATGGCGACATTGGGGTGCGCGACGACGATGCGGTCGCCCGGTAGCGCGGCCGTCGTGTCGTCGGCCGTTTCGGGGGCAGACCAGGTGACGCCGCCATCGTCGGATGACGCGGTGAGGATGCGGGACCGCTCGCCCACGAACGCCGACCACGCGACGGTGGCACGGCCAGAGCGAGGATCGATCGCCAGCGACGGCGAATCAGGCAGCCCCCACCGATCGGCGGCGGCGACGCGCTCCGGTCGCTGCCAGGTCCGGCCGCCGTCGAGCGATCGCACCACCTCGATGTACCTGGCGAAGCCCTCGGCTCCACTAGCGGCGCCGGCAGCGCCTGCGACGCCTGTGTGGTAAACCGCCAAAGGGCGGCCGTCGGGAAGCACTCGAACGGCACCAGGAAACGCGCCGCCGGTGCGCTCTCCGTCGGCGATTGGCTGGATCGGCCCGGTGAGCCGCGCGTCACCGGGCGCCGCGGCAAAGAGGTCCATGGTCGGGGCTCGAGGTACGCCGGTGCGTCGCCGGAAGCCGTTGGCCGCGACGTAGACCCGACCGCGACCGGCGCTTGCGCCGGTATCGACGGTCATCGTGGTCAAGTCCGCGAATGGCTGTTCGGTCGGTGCCAGCCATGTGCGGCCCGCGTCCACGGAACGGTAGAACCGCAGCACCGCCGACGAGGCGCGTGCCCCGTCACCAGGCTGCGCGATGAAATACGCCTGGCCCTCGACGCCGATGGCGCAGGTGCCCTCGCTGACGAACGGCGCATCGGCCACGGTCAAGGTACGCGCCCACGAGCGCCCCGCGTTGTCGCTCCGCTCGACGAACCCGAACGCACGCCGTGGCGACCCAGCAGTCGTGCGCATACCGCAGACGATGAGCGTACCGCTGGCACCGGAGTCAGCCGCGACCTCGAGCCAGATCGGCAGGTCGGGGCCAGCCGTGCCGACGAGCTGTAACGGGCCGATCTCGATCCTCGCCTCGGCAGGGGCCTGGGCCCGCAGCGCCGACACGGCCACACCGACCACCAGCAGCACCATCGCGGCGGTGGACGACAACGCGCTCGGCGGCATGGTCAAAACGCGGCTCGGAGCGAGAACTGCAGGGAACGCGGCCCGCCCATCTGATACAGCGGGCTCAACCCGCCGAGCCCTCGGCTCAGTGTCTGCGTCGTCGTCCCGAACTGTGGGCTCGCAAGGTTGGGCTGAGGATCCGCAAAGATCGGACGATTCAGCACGTTGAAGGCGTCGACGCGCGCCGTCAACCTGACCCCGCCGCCGACGTTCACCGTCCGCCGTAGCGCCAGGTCGGCCTGGCCCGCCGCAAAGCCCCGAAGGTCGTTGCGAGGCATGGTGCCCTGACGTCCCACCGGCACGGTGAATGCCGCGCGATTCACACGCTGTCCCCCACCGACGGTGGCATCGTCGATCCACGGCGAAGCGCCGTCCACGCGGTCGGGGCGGACGTTGTAGAAGCCGAATCCGAGATCGACCGCCGTCACAACAGTGATCGGGAGAGCGGACCTGGCACGGACGAGCAGGTCGAGTCCCCAGTCACTCGCGACTCGGCCGAGCACGCCACGCCCCAACGACGGCACCTGCCACGACAGGCCGGCGCTGAACACATGACGTACGTCGAAGTCGCTTGGCCCCCAGTCTCCGTCGGGGTCGAGCCGGTTGCCTGGCGCCGCCGTTCCCGACGTCTGACCCGCCACGGTCGACGAATCGGCCGACGTGTTGTCGCGCGAAGTAGACCAGGTGTAGCTGGCGAGTCCGCTCCACTGGCGATGCATGCGACGGGTCCACTGCAGTTGCAGCGCGTGATAACGCGAGCGACCGGTGTTGTCGACCAGGTTGACCACGCTTCCGAAGAGCGGGTTCACGGATGGGTTCGCGAGGATCTGCGCCGTTCGGAGCAGCGCGTCGCCGCGCGCACCTACGTACGACGCCGCGAGCGTCTGATGCGGGCCGAGCGCATGTTCGAACGTCACGTTCCCCTGCCAGGTGCGTGGCAGGGTGAGGTCGTCCGCATAGGCCCAGAGCTGACCGTACGGCGGCGATCGGTCGACGACCGGGGCGATAAGCCCGTCCAGCACCGCAGGATAGTTGACGGTCCGCAGAATCTGCTGGCGCGAGTAGGGAAACACGCCGTACACGTTCCCCACCGGGCCGAGCAGCGTGGTGTGAAAGAGGCCAGCGGCCCCTCGTACCGTCAACTCTCGGCCTGGCACACGACTGAGCTGATACGCGGCCCCGAGACGAGGGGCCACCGCGCCGGCTCCCAGATCCCACATCGGAGTCGACGCTGGCGCGAGCGCCATCGACGCCTGGTCTCGGTAGCCCACGACCGTGGCTGGGCGTTGCCCCGTCACCTCGTCGGGCGGTCGTGCGAGCTCCCAGCGGAGACCATACGTCAGGGTGAGTCTCGAACCGACCTGCCACACGTCTTGGAGGAACGCCGACCAGTTGTCGAGGCGCCCCTCGCGCGGCGTCGCGCCAACATTGACGACCGCCTGCGTCGCGGTGCCGGCCGAGGCCTGGGCGATGTTGGCGAACACGACCTGGAACGTGCCATTCGACGCGATACGGGGCGCCATCCGCCGGGCATCGACACCAGCCTTCACCAAGTGCCCCCGCCACGCGGTCGACACGCTGGCCACGAGGTTCACCTGTCGCTGCTCGTTGTCGGCCTGCTGGCCATCGCGATAGGTCAAGGTGCCGATGGACACAACCGCGCTATCGCGCGAGGGGTCCATGAAGCCGGGAAAGAGCCGCCGCGTGTCGAGCTGCACTGCCCCGCCGAAGTCGTCGGTGCGGTTGGCAGTGGCTCCCGTCGCTCGCGTCCAGTTGGCACGCACGTCGACGAAGAGAGACGAGCCCGCCACCTGCGTGCCGCCGAACGTCACGGCCGTCGTATCGGCGTCGACCTCGGCCAGGCGGTTCAGGGTTCGCGTCGTCGCGGTGGACGGCGCCCACATCACCCGCCCGAACAGCGATGTGTTCGCGTGGCGGGTATCGAGTCGCAGGCTCGTTGCGTGCGTCGAGGCCGAGTCGGCATAGCTGGCGGCGAACTCGGCGGTGCCCGCGCCCAGGTCGGCGCCGGTCGGCCGGGGAAAGGCGTCGAGCAGTGGATGCGTCGACGCCGGCGCAGCGGCGCGCGCCGCCTCGGACGGCACGGCCGCCACGACGGTCTGCGGCTGGTCGAGCACGAGCGACTCGTGCGCCGCGAAGAAGAACGCGCGACCGCGGAGGAGCGGACCACCGAGGCTGCCACCGAGGTCGTGTTGCCGAAGGGGCGGCTTCTGCAAACGTCGAGCGTTGGCGAACCAGTCGTTGGCGTCGAACGCGTCGTCGCGGAAGTACTCGAAGGCGCTGCCCGAGAAGCGGTTGGTGCCCGAGCGCGTCGTCATCGAGACCTGGCCACCGGGCGAGCGCCCGAACTCCGGCGCCACGCCCGAGGTCTGCAGTTGAAACTCTTCGAGCGCTTCCGCGCCCACGAGGTTGGTGGTCGTGCCGAGCACGCTCAACGCCGGCACGGCACCAGCGCCGGAATCTCCGGTGAGCGCGTTGCGGGGGTTGATCCCAACATTGGCGCTGACACCGTCCACCACGAAGTAGTTCGCGTTGGCGCGCTGGCCGTTGATGGCGAATTGCCCGTCGTAGGTCTGCGCGCCGGACCGGAATAGCACCACGCCCGGGGTCAGCTCGAGCAGAGCATGCAGGCTGCGGCCGCTGAGCGGCAGGTTCTCGATCTGGCCCCGCTCGATAGTCCGGCCCGTGGACGGCGCAATCGATCTGGGCGCCACGGCGGTGACACTGACGGACTGGTCGACGGCCGCAATGCGCAGGCGTAGCCGCAGGGTGACTTGATCGTTGGTGCCGACGACGAGCCCGGTGCGCTCGTCGGGGGCCAGTCCCGCACGTTCGGCCCGGACGGCATAACGCCCGGGAGGCAGCAAGGGTGCCACGAATCGGCCACGTGCGTCCGAGGTCGTGCGCCGTTGAAGCCCCGTCGTGTCTTGCGTGATGACGACGTCGGCACCAGGCACGGCGAGGTCACTCTCGTCGACCACCACACCAGAGAGGGTCGCCAGTTGGGCGCGCGCCTCGTGCGCGACCGCGAGCGCGACCACCATTACCACGACGACGCAACCACCTGCCGTTCGAGTCACCACTCCTCCTCGAAACACTCGTCCCCGGGGGCCCTTGTGGCGGCACATGGCCGCCGTGAGACCGAACGGTAGAGTTCGGCCCAGCAGGGGGCACGCAGAATCCGGTGAGCGGCGTCTCAGCGGGGACGAATGGTCGTCACTCGCATGCCGTCAGCCTCAGCCGACGACCGCACGCCTCGAACCTGGGTCTCGAGGGCCTGTTCGCGGAGCACCGCGACGCGGCCGCGCTACACTGCCGTCCATGCGCGCCTTCCTGCTGCTCCTCCCGCTCCTTGCCGTCGCCTCGCTGGCCGCCCAGCCACCTGCCCTCGAGCCGCCGAATCCCGTGCGTGCCGCGTACACGAAGTACGAGCACCTGATTCCGATGCGCGACGGCGTCAAGCTCTTCACGTCGGTATACGTGCCCAAGACCTGCACGGCGCCGCAGCCCATCGTGATGCAGCGCACGCCCTATTCAGTGGCGCCGTACGGCATCGACAACTACCGCACCACCATCGGTCCGTCCGACCACTTCCTCAAGGCCGGCGTGATCGCCGTCTATCAGGACGTGCGCGGGCGGTACTTGTCCGAGGGCACCTGGGTGGAAGTGCGGCCGCACAACCCGAAGAAGACGGGCCAGGCGATCGACGAAAGCACTGATACCTACGACACGATCGACTGGCTCGTGAAGCACGTGCCCTGCAACAACGGGCGTGTGGGCATGTGGGGCATCTCGTACCCGGGCTTCTACGTCTCGGCCGGCATGATCGACGCCCATCCCGCGCTCAAGGCCGTATCACCGCAGGCGCCGGTGACCGACTACTTCATGGGCGACGACTCGTTCCACAACGGCGCGTTCATGCTGGCGGCCAACTTCGGGTTCTATACGAGCTTCAAGCCGCAGCCGGCGCCCACGCGGCCGCAGCCGGCCGTGCCCTTCGACTTCGGCACATCCAGCGGCTACGAGTTCTATCTGCAGATGGGGCCGCTCTACGCGGGCGCCGCCCGGTACGGTGTGGCCGAGAATCCCTACTACCGCATCAACCTCGAACACACCTCCTACGACGCGTTCTGGCAGGCGCGCGCGATCTGGAAACACTTCAAGGGCATCACCCCGGCCGTGTTGACCGTGGGCGGCTGGTACGACGCCGAAGATCTGGCCGGGCCGCTCCTGACCTACAAGACGCTGCGCGCCGACAGCCCGCAGACGAAGAACCACCTGGTGATGGGCCCGTGGACCCACGGCAGCTGGGCGCGCGGCGATGGCCGCACCGTGGGCAACCTCGACTTCGGGCAGGACGTCTCGGCGTACTACCGCGAGCACGTCGAGTTCCCGTTCTTCATGCAGCACCTGAAGGAGACCACTGGAACACCGGTGGCCGCGGCCACGATGTTCGAGACCGGCACGAATCGCTGGCGCACGTTCGACGCGTGGCCGCCGCCGACGGCCACGCCGCGCACGATGTACCTCGGGGCCTCGGGCGCACTCGCCACGACGGCGCCGGCCGCCGCTGACGCCTTCGACCAGTATCTGAGTGACCCGAACAAGCCCGTGCCCTACGTGGGCCACGTGCAGATGGGCATGCAGCGCGATTACATGACGGAAGACCAGCGGTTCGCCGCTACGCGGCCCGATGTGCTCGTCTACCAGACGCCGCCGCTCGAGAACGACCTGACGGTGCTCGGCGGCATCGCCGTGGACCTGCACGTCTCGACGTCAGGCACCGACTCGGACTTCGTGGTCAAGGTGATCGACGTCTTCCCCGCCGACTACCCGACGCCGGAGTGGAAGGGGCCGCAGCCGGAACCGGCCAACCGCGTGCGCATGGCCGGCTACCAGCAGCTCGTGCGCGGCGAGCCCTTCCGCGGCAAGTTCCGCCGGAGTTTCGAGACACCGGTGCCGTTCGTGCCGAACCAGCCGGATCGCATTCGTTTCACGTTGCCCGACGTGGCCCACACGTTCCGCCGCGGCCACCGGCTGATGGTGCAGGTGCAGAGCTCGTGGTTCCCGCTCGTCGATCGCAACCCGCAGGTCTTCGGCGACATACCGAAGACGCGCCCCGAAGACTTCACGATCGCCACGCAGCGCGTCTATCGCAGCGCGGCACGGCCGTCGTCGATCACGATCAACGTCGAGCGATAGGGCGCCGGCGCGATCGGGTGTAGGGTATTGTCTTTCCACGGAGGAGTCATGAACAGACGCACGATGATGACGACACTTGCGGGTGGTGCGGTGGCGGCCGGCCTGGCCGATACCTCGGAGGCGGCGCCGGCCGGCACGCTGCCCGTCGCCAGCGCCTCGGTGGCCAAGGACTTTCCGGGCGCCACCGAGCGGCCGAATCCGGCCACCGACTACAAGGTGGTGTTCTCCGTCTCGGCGAAGGTGAAGGACGACGAACTGCATCCGACGCTGAAGATGATCGGCATGTACCTGAACACGCTGGCGCAGGCCGGCGTGCCGGCCAAGAACCGGCACATCGCCGCAATGTTCCATCAGGGCGGCGGCGATGCCGTGTTCTCGAACGAGGTCTACAAGGCGCGCCACAACGGCGTCGACAACCCCAACATCGCGGCGCTCAAGGAGCTGCACGAGGCCGGCGTCGAGCTGCGCGTGTGCGGGCAGGGGCTCATCGGCAAGAAGGTCGAGGCGTCGCAGCTGTTGCCCGGCGTGCAACCCGATCTCTGGGCCCTTGTCACGATGATCAGCCTGCAAGCGCGAGGATACGCGCGGATCTGATCCAGGCACCGCCTCGACACGACCACTGGTCTGGTGACACGGGCGCCTGAGGCCCGCGTCCCCCAGGCTGCCGGAGTGCCGGCCGTCGCCAGGTCGCCCGGGCCGTGCGCGCGAGGCGCCACGGGCGCCATCGACCGGCTGATTCCGGCAGTCCGTTGTGAGATGCGTGCGGCTCGACACGCCGCGTTCTACCGTCGGACATGCTCCGATTCGCGCCTGTCCACGCCCTCCTCCTCGTTCTGTTGTCATGCGCCACCGCAACGCCGGTCAGCGCGCAGACCGCCCGGCTCTCCGGGCACGTGACCGACGCCTCCGGCGCCCTCGTGGCCGGTGCCGGCGTCGTCGTCATCGATACCGCCACGAACGCGGCACAGAGCGCCACCACCTCCGACGCCGGGGTCTGGGTGGTGCCGAGCGTCGTGCCGGGCACCTACCGAGTCGAGGTGGCGAAGCCGGGCTTCAAGACCGCCGTGCGCACGGGCGTCGGCGTGAACGTGGCCACCGCCGTCACCGTGGACATCGTGCTCGAGGTGGGCGACCTCACCGAGCGGGTCGATGTGCCGGGCGCCGCGCCGCTCGTCGAGCGTCAGTCTGGCAGCGTGGGCACGGTCGTGGACCGCCGCTTCGTCGAGAACCTGCCGCTCAACGGCCGCAGCTTCCAGTCGCTGCTCGAGCTCGTGCCCGGCGTGGTCTTCGTCGAACCCGACATCTTCAACACCGGCCAGTTCAGCGTGAACGGCCAGCGCGCCAACGCCAATTACGTGATGGTCGACGGCGTGAGCGCGAACGTCGGCACGAGCATGAGCGCGCAGTCGTTCCAGCAGGCGGCGGGCACGGTGCCGGCGGCCACGGCGCTCGGCGGCACGCAGGGCCTGGTGTCGGTGGACGCCCTCGAGGAATTCCGCGTCATCACCTCCACCTTCGCGCCGGAGTTCGGGCGCATGCCAGGCGGCCAGATCTCGCTCGTCACGCGTTCCGGCCAGAACCGCTTCACGGGCAGCGCCTACGACTTCGTGAGGAACGAAGCGCTCGACGCCAACGACTGGTTCAACAATCAGGCCGGCCGCGACAAACTGCCGCTGCGTCAGCATCAGTTCGGCGGCACGCTCGGCGGTCCCGTCGCGGTGCCTGGACTCTTCAGCCTGCGTAACCGCGCCTTCTTCTTCGCGTCCTACGAAGGCCTGCGCCTCAGGCAGCCGCAGCCCGACATCCGCAACGTCGTCGTGCCCTCGATGGACGCACGGGCCCGGGCCGGCGGCGCCATCCGGTCGCTCTTCGAGGCGTTTCCGCAGCCCAACGCCGCCTCGCTCCCTGGTGATCCCACGGACACCGGACGTTATCTGTACCGCATCAGCTATCCCTCGTGGTTCGACGCCACGGCACTCCGGGTGGACGTGCCGGCGGGGCGCGCCAGGGTCTTCTCGCGCTTCTCGACGACGCCGTCGGGCTACCGTGAGTTCGTCTTCGCCAACCAGCAGAACGAGTTCTCGAAGGATTTCCTGTCGTCGACGAGCGGCGTCACGTGGACGATCTCGCCACGGCTCGTCAGTGACACGCGCGTCAACTGGAGCCGCGAGCGCGGACGCTTCGCGTTCGCCGGCCGCGGCGTGGATGGCGCCGTGCTGCCGCCCGATGCGCTGGTCTTCCCGGCGGACGTCTCGCGAGAGACGGTCTCGGTATCGCTGCAGGTGAATCCGTCGGCGTTCAATCCCACGTCGCTCACGCAGGGCAAGTCGCTCGGCAACAACCAGGAACAGATGAACCTGGTGAGCACACTCACCTTCGTGACCGGCCGGCACGAGATGAAGGGCGGCGTCGACTGGCGACGCCTGACGCCGCTCACCGACTTCCGCGAGCGCAGTATCTCGTACAACTTCGGCAGCGTCACGCAGGCACTGCAGACCGGGCAGGCCGCGGTGACGGTGCAGGCGCTGGCGCCCACGAACACCTTCGCCTTCGACAACCTGTCGCTCTTCCTGCAGGACACGTGGCGCGTGTCGCGACGGCTGACGCTGACCTTCGGCGCCCGCTACGAGCTGAACCCGCCCCCCTCGGGTGACCGGCTGCCGTACACCTTCACCGACGTGAACAACCTGCTGACCGCCGATCTGGCCCCCGCCGGCACGCCACTCTGGAACACCGACACGGCGAACCTGGCGCCGCGTCTCGACGCCGCCTACGTGCTGTCAGAGCGCCAGGACCTGGTGCTGCGTGGCGGCATCGGTCTCTTCTACGACGTGGGCACCGGCATGGCCCTGCGCGGCTACAGCAGCTACCCCTTCAACTCGCTCAAGAACCTCCCGGCCCAGCCGTTCCCGGCCTCCGCCGAGGCGCTGGCCGCGGCGCCCTTCGACACGACCACACGCCCGATCGCGTCGACCTTCTACGTGACCGACCCCGACTTGCAGCTGCCGAGTACCGTGCAGTGGAACGCGTCGGTCGAGCGGCGGCTCGGGACGAACCAGTCGCTGACGGTCTCGTATGTCGGGGCACGCGGACGCGACCTGCTGCGCACCGAGCAGCTGCGTAACCGGCCGGCGCCCACCGAGGTCGCCCTGGGCATTCCGCCGGTGACGTTCATCAACCCTGCGGTCGTCAGCGCCACGACGTCGGTCTTCGTCACGCGCAACGCCGGCGAGTCGCGCTACGACGCCCTGCAGATGCAGTTCCAGCGCCGGATGTCCGGTGGCCTGCAGGCGATGGCGTCATACACCCTCGCGAAATCCACCGACACCATCTCGAACGAGGTCACGGCCGGGCTCGCCTCGGCCGGACTGCCGAGCGTGTCTGACACGCTCGAGAGCGAACGCGGCCCTTCGGACTTCGATGTGCGCCACGTGCTCGCCGGCGGTGTCACCTGGAACCTGCCCTCCCCGGGCGCGGGTCTCGCGCGCCGGCTGCTTGGTGACTGGGGGCTCGACGTCATCGGCCGCTGGCGTTCGGCCACTCCCCTGAGTGTCATCACTCAGGCGGTCGACCCGATCAACTTCTCGGGCACCAACCGCCGCGTGGATCTCGTGCCTGGCGCGTCGCCCTGGATCGACGACGCGGCCGCGCCGGGAGGCCGCCGGCTGAACTTCGACGCCTTCCGCGTGCCGGCCTTCGGCACGCAGGGCACCATGGCGCGCAACTCGCTGCGCTGGCTGTCTGCGTATCAGCTCGACATCTCGGTGCGCAAGGCCGTGCCGGTCGGTCCGACACGCGCGCAGCTGCGCATCGACGTGTTCAACGTGACGAACACGCCGAACTTCGCCGAACCCGGCGCGTCGCTGCCGGCGGCGAATTCGCCGCTCTTCGGCGTCTCGACGCGCATGCTGAACCGGGCCCTGGGGCCGGGCGGCACGTCCGGCGGGCTGAACTCGCAGTATCAGATCGGCGGCCCGCGATCGGTGCAGGTCTCGCTCAGGGTGGCGTTCTGATGGCTGGCGTGGCCAGGTGGACGCTCGGGGTGGTGGCCGCGGTGGCCGCGATCGCGGCCGGGCGGGAGCCGGTGGCCCGGGCCGCTGCGCCGGCCTACGCCCCGGTATTCCGCACGCAGTGCCTGGCCCTCGAACGGCTGACGGCCGCCGACCGTGCCGTGGCCGAGGAGTGGCTGACGTCGGCCCTCGACCGCGAGGGCCTCTACACCATCGGCGGCGGCCTCAAGCCCGTCAGCAGCGGCGCACGGACGTTCCAGTTCAAGGCCGACACGCCGGCGCTCGACGACATCGATCAGGCGCGCCGCATCGCCGCGGTGCTCAACTGCGGTGGGCTGAGCGTGGTCGTCCACCTGTTTTCGGCCGCCAGTGGTCCCGACCGTTACGCCGAGCTGATGTTCGTCCATCAACCGGCCCTCGACCGCCTGCTCGACGAGAAGCGCGCGTTCTTCGCGCCGCTCGGCCTGTCGCCCGGGGCGCCGCCGCTGCAGGTGCTCGGCGTCGTCGAACACCTGCCGCGCGCGGAGCGGTTCAGGGGGCTCGGGTACCTGTTCGGCTTCCCTGACTACGCCGTGGAGTTCTTCGTGGGTGCCACGGTGTCGCCGCCGGGTGATGTCGGCCCTGGCAAGGACCGCGATTTCTACTCGGTGCCCGTGTATCGCACCGGCAGCAACTACTTCGTGTGGGCGGTGCCGATCGGGCACCAGGAGACGGACGTCGATCGCGCCATCGCGCGCAGAGCCGCGCCGATTCTCGAGGCCTACAGAACGCGGCGCGCGCGCTTCGTGGGCGAGGGCTTGCCGGGCGTGGTGGAACTGCTGCGCGACTGGCTGTGCGACGAATCGGGGATGTGTGGCGCGGACCGCGCCGTCTCGCGCCTGACCGTGGCGCCCCGCGACCCCTCCGAACCGCTGACGCGCGCGCGGCAGCTCCTGCGCGACGGCCGCGCCACCGACGCGGCCGCGATTCTGCAGGCGCTCGATGCCGCGACACTCGGCGACGAAGGCGCGCGGCGCCTGCGTCTCATGTCCGAGGACGCAGCGATTCGCACCGGCGATGCGGCGTGGCTGGCCCGCGTCAACGCGCGGCCCGAGCGCTACACGTTCGCCAATGGCTACCTGATTCTGACGGCGTGGGGCTACCTGCGCGCGGCCGACACCGCCACGGCACGCCACTACCTGTCGCGCGTCAAGGCGCCCGAGCGGATGGAAGACCGGGAACGGCGGCGCTACCACGCGCTGCAGGCGCGCATCGCGCAGCTGGAACGAAAGCCCGCCGAAGAACTCCGGCACCTCGACTGGATGATCGCGCATCAGGCGAAGTGGGCCACGCCGGCCTGCCAGCAGTGCCACGACAACCGCGAGCGCTTCGGCGCCGAGATCACGAGCTTTCCACTGGCCACCTGGTGGGCCGGGGAGCGTTACAGCGCGTCGTTGCAGTCCACCGGGCGAGCCGCGCGGATCGCGGCCGCAGCGACCAGGCGGCTCGACGCGGCGCCTGACGACGCCGACGCCCGGCTCAGACTTGCCTACGCACGCCGGGCGCTGGGCGATGTGGCCGGCATGGAACAGGCGCTCCGCGCGTTACCGTGGGCGGCGTTCCCCGATCGCACGTACCGGGAGCCGCGAGACCTTCTGCAGTTCCCGTGATTGCGGCGCGGCGTTCGTGTGCGAACTACCGTCGCTTCAGGACCAGCGGCCGCGTGGTGGGACCGGAGCGGCAGCGGTAGCGCCAGGCGCGCTCAGCCGCCGAGGACGCCGCGCGGCACGGCCGACTCCGCCTCGATGCGGTACAGACTCGTCACGCGGCCGTTCCGGATCTCTTCGCCCACCCAGAGCCGCCCCTTCACGGTGGTGGGCAGATGGCTGACCATCACGCGCTGGCCGGGCGGCATCGTCACGAGCACCCAGTCGTTCAGTCGCGGCGGGATCCCGAACATACAGACGTCCACGTCGGGATTGAGCACGAACATGCTCGCTCCGCTCGGCGTGACGTCGAGCGGAATGATGAAGCCTTCGGCCACCACGTGGCGGCCGTGCAGCGCCTGCACCTTCTCGGGAAAGACGTCCGCCCGGGGTTCGCCCTTGCCCGACTTGAGCGTCAGCGGATCGGGCAGCTCGTAGTCGAAGCTCGCGAGCGTGGCCCAGTTGAGCCGTTCGTACTTGATCTTCTGCGCGGTCAGGGTCGCGGTCGCACAGGCGAGTGCGGCGACGAAAAACGCCACGTGTCGTCGGCGGGCCATGGCCGCATCCTACGACAACTGCAGGGGCTGCGCCGCAAGGCACCATTCATCGGGCGAATGCGCCCAGTCATCACCATCACATGTCCGCTCGCCAAGGCGTGCCTCGCTGGCACGCGCTCGACTTCGTACTGAGGCGCACCGTCCGGGCGGAGTGGTAGCCACGCGGCTCGCCACCCGCCCTGGCGCGCTGACCGCAGGTCAGAGTCGAGGCGCGTTGGCCGCCAGCGCGTCGTGAA
>JBIKUN010000142.1:0-10974 GCA_044347565.1 Vicinamibacterales bacterium
GCTGGTGTGCTCGGCCACGAGATCGGGCACGTCACCGCGCGCCATGCCTCGCAGCAGCTCACGCGCAGCACCGGCGGTTCGATCGGTGTGCTGCTCGCGAGCATCTTCGTGCCCGGTGTCGCGCCGTTCAGCGACCTGGCATCCGCGGGCCTCGGCACGCTGTTCCTGAAGTACGGGCGCGACGACGAACTCGAATCCGATCGGCTCGGCGTGGAGTACGCGTCCAAAGCCGGCTGGGATCCCGAGAGCGTGCCACGCTTTCTCACCACCCTGTCGCGGCTCGACGGGATGAGCGTGCGCGGCGTTCCCAACTGGCTCTCGACACATCCAGACCCGGGGTCGCGCGTGGTAAGGGCGGCGCCGGTCGCGGCGAGTCAGGCCGATGGGGCGCGCGATCGCAACCGCGACGAGTTCCTGCGCCGCATCGACGGGCTGGCCTACGGCGACGATCCCTCCGAAGGTGTCGTGCAGGCGCACCGTTTCCGGCACCCGGACCTGCGCATCGCCATGGACTTCCCCGAAGGCTGGGAGGTGCAGAACTCGAGCGAGCAGGTCATGGCGCAGCTCGACGGCGAGAAGGTGCTGATGCTGATGCGCACGGCCTCCGAGGCCCGCGGTGGGGCCCTCGACGACGGCGCGCGAAGGCACATGCGCGGTCTCGGCTTCACGCTTGAACACGGCTCACTCGACACGGTGAGCGGTCGCGACGCCTTCGTGGGTCTCTATCGCGGCAAGGTGCGTCAGGTGGGCGCCGTGCGGATCCGCGCCGCACACATCAGCGCCGGCCGGCAGGTCTACATGGTGGCGGGCGTGGCCCCGGAGGCCGACTTCGCGCGCGTCGATCCGGAGTTCGAGGCGGCCGTGCGGTCGTTCCGCGAGCTGACGGGAGCCGAGGCCTCACGCATCCGGCCCAATCGGGTGGCCCTCTACACCGCGAAGCCCGGCGATACGTGGCAGGGCATCGCGCAGCGCCCCGGCGGCGGCCTGGTGTCGGCGACGCGACTGGCCCTGATGAACGGCCATGCGGTGAACACGCAGCCGGCGGCGGGCACGCGTCTCAAGATCGTCGTCGAAGGCTGAAGCGCCGGCGGTCGCCGCGGGCTCTATAATCGTGCGCGGATGGCGCGCCGTTCCCGCTCTGCCTGGTCACGCTGGTTCTTCGGCGCCCTCGGCGTGGGCTTCGCGTATCTCGCGTGGGTGTATCTGACGCTGCCCGATGTGCGCGGGCTCGCCACGACGAACCCCGAGACCACGGCCTTCATCGAGATCCGGCGTGATGAAGCGCACGATGCCGGCAAGAGCTTCACACTGCGCCGCCGCTGGGTGCCGTTCAACCGCATCTCGAATCACCTCAAGCGCGCGGTCATCGTGGCCGAGGACAGCGCCTTCTTCGAGCACGAAGGCCTCGACTACCAGCAGATCCGCGAGTCGATCGAAGACAGTCTCGAAGACGGCGGCGCCATCCGCGGCGCCAGCACCATCACGCAGCAGCTCGCCAAGAACCTCTACCTCTCGGAATCGCGCAATCCCGCCCGCAAGCTCAAGGAGCTCATCATCACGCGGCGCCTCGAAACCGCGCTCAGCAAGCGGCGGATCTTCGAGATCTATCTGAATTCCATCGAATGGGGCGACGGCATCTTCGGCTGCGAGGCGGCGGCGCGCGCCTACTTCGGCAAGAGCGCCGCGGATCTCGGGCCGGCCGAAGCGGCGATGCTGGCCGGCGCCATCATCAATCCGCGCGTGCACAGCCCGGCGAAACCGACCAGGCGGCTGTTGCGGCGCCAGCAGATCATCCTCGGCCGCATGGGGCGTACCGCGCCGCCGGCGGAGGCACCCGGGGCGGCGCCGGCGGCCACCCCCGCCGCGCCCGCACCTGAAGCGCCCCCGACGCCTCCGCCTCCGTCGTAGATCAGCGCACGCGGCGCACGCCCACGAAGCGGCGCTGCCAGTAGGGCAGCGTGAGGCGTTCCACGCGGACCACCCCGCGGCTGCTCGGCGCGTGCACGAACTCGTCGTCGTCCACGGCGATGCCCACGTGCGAGGCGCCCGGCGCCACCGTGGAGAAGAACACGAGATCGCCGGGCCGGATTTTGTTCTTGTCTACCTTGCGTCCCACCGCGAACTGCGCGCTCGTCTGCCGCGGCACGCTCACGCCGTACTGCCGGAACACGTAGGCCACGAGGCCGCTGCAGTCGAAGCCGCGTGCGTCAGTGCCGCCGTTGCGGTACGGCACCCCCCGCAGATCGAGGGCGGTGGCGACGAGGCGGTGGCCCAGGGCCTCGGCGTCCGCTCCGCGCCCGACCGCCGGTGCGCTGCCGGGCAGGCCCGGGCGAGGCACGCCCCCGCCTGATGCGCAGGCCGAGGCGACGAGCGCCACGAACACGACGAACACGAGTTTCCGCATCGATCGGCTGGTGTATCGGCGCGGCGTGCCGTCTTGTGCACCCCGCGGCCGGTTCGATTCTCCTAAGCCCAGCGTTCGCAGCTCTTTACGGGCGAGACGACATCTTGACACAACCGGCCCGCGTGGCCACAATGAGCGCAAGGCCATGGAGCAGACGCTCCTCCTCAACGCCACCTACGAGCCCCTCAAGGTCGTGCATTGGCAGAAGGCCATCACGCTCTGGTGTCAGGGGAAAGTAGAGATCATCGCGTCGCACGACCGCGAGGTCCGCGCCGTGTCGTTCAGCCTGCGCCTGCCCTCGGTCATCCGGCTGCTGCGCTACGTGCGCATCAAGAAGCGATTCGATGACGTGCCGTTCTCGCGCGCCAACATCTACGCGCGCGATCACCACACCTGCCAGTACTGCAACCGGCACCATCCCACGCCGGACCTCACATTCGACCACGTCATCCCGGTCTCGCAGGGCGGCCGCAAGGACTGGGAGAACATCGTCACGTGCTGCGTCTCCTGTAACCGGCGCAAGGGCGGACGCACGCCCGCCGAGGCGAGCATGCACCTGGTGCGTGTGCCGAAACGGCCCGACACGGTGCCGGCGCTGCGCGTCACGATCGGCCTGCGCCGCACGCCCGAGAGCTGGCGCGACTACCTGTACTGGAATCTCGAGCTCGACGACGACGCCAGTCCCTAGCGGAGCAGACGCTGCACGATGCCCGCGAACAGGCGCAGGCCGGCGTCCACCAGATCCTGCTCCGGCGAGATGCCGCGCCCGTGTTGCAGCTCCGCGAACGCCGCTTCCGTCTGACGGCGCGCCTGTTCGGCCCGCAGCGGCCAGGTGGGATCGACGTCGTCGCTCTTCGCCTCGGCGGCGGTCAGCTCCGCAATCGTCTTCGCCAGTTGATCCGCGTCGAGGATCGCAATCGGCGCCTGGCAGTACGCGCAGGCCGAACGCGTCGAGATGTCTGTGGCGGCGCCGCAGTTCACACACGTGATGACGCGGGCTTCGACGCGCAGTGTGCGCACTTCCTCCTCGCACAGATCGCGCACGAAGTGGCGCGCGCGCAGGAAGGCGGCGAACCCCATGAAGCGGCCGTGTCCCTGCGTGCAGCGGAAGTACTCGTAGGGGGTCTGGCGGATGCGGTCGTGCGTGCGCAGCAGGCCGGTGGCGCAGCGCGGACACGCCTTGCGGGCGGCCACGGCCACCCGCGTGCCCGCCGCCGCCCGGCCCATCGCCTCGAACAGCCGCAGCACGGCGGCCGGCGCCAGGTGCAGATCTTCGTGCCCGTCGAACCAGACGTGCGCGCACGCGTGACAAAGATCAATCGTCAGCGTGCGGCCGTAGTGGCCGGCGAGCGTGAGGCTCTGCATACTCTGGCCACAGCCCGGGCAGGTCATGGCGGAATCGTACCAGACCACACGGCCGGGCTGCGTTAGGATCCGCCCATGACGTTTCCCGCCGTGACGCTGACCGGCATCGAACCGCCCGGCGTGCTGGCCGGCGCGCGGCTGTGGCTGCGCGGCGACGGCGTGCCGGTGCCGGCCGCCGAGATGGGCGTGTCGGTGGGCGGGGCGTCGGCACGCGTGCTCTTCGCCGCGCCCGACCGGATCGCCGTCGAAGTGCCGCGCGTGGCCGAGCCGGGCCCGACGCCCGTGCGTGCCGCGTGGTCGCCCGGCGCGACGCTGTTCGTGCATGTCGGCGTGCCGATGGCCACGGGACTGCACCAGGTCGACAGCCCCGCGGTGGACGCGCAGGGGCGCGTGTATGCCGCCTTCAGCGGACCGCGCGGACAGGACACCCCGGTGTCGGTCTACCGGGTCGAGGCCGACGGCGGCCGTGAGCCGTTCGTCGAGGGTGTCGTCAATGCCACGAGCCTCGCGTTTGCACCGTCGGGCGTGCTGCACGTGTCCAGCCGCTACGACGGCGTGGTCTACCGCGTGTCCGACCGTGGACGCACCGAGCCGTTCGTGAGCGAACTCGGCGTGGCCTGTGGCCTGGCCTTCGCGCCCGACGGCTCGCTCTTCGTCGGCGACCGCTCGGGCACGCTGCACCACGTGAGCGCCGACGGCCTGCGCACCGCGGTGTTCGAGACGCTGCCCGCGAGTGTGGCCGCGTATCACCTGGCGATGGGCCCCGACGATCAGCTCTACGTCACCGGCCCCACGCTCGCCACGCACGATGCGATCTACCGCTTCGATGCCAGCGGACGCCAGGAGGTGCTGGATCGTACCTTCGGCCGGCCGCAGGGCCTCGCCTTCGACGCAAGCGGCGTGCTGCACGTGGTGGAAGCCCTGGCCGGCGTGAGCGCGATCTACCGGTGCCCGGCGGGCGGGACTCGGCGCGCCGTCGTGTCGGGCCCGTCCCTCGTGGGCGTGGCGTTCCTGCCGGGCGGCGATCTCGTGGCTGCCACCGCCGACACGCTGTATCGCTTCCCGTCCATTTCCTGATCGCATCGAACGAGACGATGCCCACGCCACCGCCTGCGATCCGCGTCCAGTCACCCGGCGGACGCATCAGCATGCACCTGCTCGCCGAGGGCGACACCGTCGTCGGGCGCGACGGCAAGGCCGGCCTCGTGCTCGAGGATGCCCGCATCTCCCGCCGTCATGCGGTGCTGACGCGCGTGGGCCCCCGGGTGGTGGTGGCGGATCTCGGCAGCCGCAACGGCACATTCGTGAATGGTCGGCGCGTCGAAGGCGCCGTGCAGCCGCTCGCCCCGGGCGGTGGGCGACTTCACGCTCGTCTTCGAGCCGCAGGAGGCCATCGTGTTCGCGCAGGACCCGGTCGTGGCCGGCATGCGCGCGGTGCTGCAGAAGGCGCCGGACGAAGTGATCCGTTCCGGCATCGTGCCGGCGGCTGGGGCGGCCCGCGAGGTGTCCGCGGAAGGGCTGCGCTTCGAACTCGAGAAGAAGACGCGTGTGCTCGGCCTCTTCTACGAACTGAGCCGCACCCTGGGCTCGGTCTTCACGCTGGCCGACGTCTACGACAAGGCCATTGCCATCCTGCTGCAGGTGACGCCGGCGGCGCGCGTGATGATCTACCAGAAGGCGGAACGTGGCGAGATGCGCCACGTGGCCTGGGGCTCGCGCGAGGGCGCCGGCGGCCATGCCGACCCCACCGTGCAGCCGCTGCGCGTGAGCAAGACCGTGTTCGACAACGTGGCCACGCAGCGCGTGTCGGTGCTGCTCGAGAACACGAGCCACGGCGATCCGTCGGTGCCCGACAGCCTCAAGCTGCACCAGACCCATTCGGTGATGGCGGCCCCGATCGTGGGCCGCACCGGCCTGCTCGGCGTGATCTACACCGACCAGCAGGACGTGCGGCAGACGTTCTCGTCAGACGATCTGGATCTGCTGAACGCGGTGGCCGTGCAGACCGGCATCGCCCTCGATACCGTGCGCGCGCACGAGGCGCTGCAGCGCGAGGCGAAGGCGCGCGAGAAGTACGAACGCTTCCTGCCGCAGCAGCTCGTGGACGACGTGATGCTCGACCCGAACAAGGAGATCCGTCCGGGCGGCGTGCGGCAGACGATCACGGTGCTCTTCGCCGACCTGCGCGGTTTCACGACGCTGTCGGAAGCCAACTCGCCCGAGACGGTGGTGGACCTGCTGAACAGGTTCTTCACGTTGATGAGCGAGGTGATCTTCCGCCACGGTGGCACCCTCGACAAATACATCGGCGACGGTGTGCCGGCGCCCCCTACGCCACCGAACGTGATGCGGTGAAGGCGGTGCGGGCGGCCATCGACATGCAGCGCGCCGTGCAGGTCTTCAACCAGGAACTGAAGGCGGCCGGCCAGGCGCACATCGGCGTGGGCGTCGGCATCAACACCGGCTCGGCGATCGTCGGCTTCATCGGCTCGGAGTCGCGGCTCGACTACACAGCTATCGGCGACACCGTGAACACCGCGGCCCGCCTCGAGCACCTCGCGAAGGCCGGGCAGATCATCATCAGCGAGTACACCATGCAGGCCCTCGACGCCAGCGTCAGCTACACGCCGCTCGAGGCGGTGCAGCTGAAGGGTCGCACCGCCCGCATGCAGATCGCCGATGTGATCTGGAGCGCGAAGTAGTCACTGCTTCGTGAGCGTGAGCGTGCCGGGTATCGCCCCGGCGCACGCCTGGTACGTGTAGCTGCCTGCGATCGTGCGTCCGCTCAGTGTGAGAGCGAGCGACACGAGACCGCCGTTCAGCGCGGGCGTGAGCCCGGCCGAGGCGCACGTCAACGGGGGCGTTCGCCGCAGCGTCAGAAACACCGTGGTGCCCGTGACGCCGCCGGACGCCTCGCCGGCGGCGTTCTTCGAGGCGTCGGCGTAGGTCGTGGCCCACGTGCCCGACAACACGCTGTTGCCGTTCAACAGCGTGTCCTGCAACGCCACCCGCAGGTCGCCCTGGCCGTTGGCATCGTCGCGCAGCGTGCCGGTCCATGTGCCGCTGTTCGGGCCGGGAGTCACACCCGGCACACTCGGACCCGTGGGTGACCGATTACACGCCGAAGCGAGCATCAGCACGAGGACTATTGTGGACCGTCGCATCTCAGGCACTCCTTGTTCGGGATGAGGCCGCCAGTCGGGCGCGCCGTGGAAGGCTGGGATTCGGGCACCCGAGCCGCGGGAAAGGCCCAGAATCCTGACGAGCCGGCAGCGATGACGCGCTCGCCTGCGACGGCCGGAGGTGCCGAGAGACCGAGCTGGTGGTTCTGCGTCTCCCACAGCACCAGACCGGTCTTCACGTCGATGGCCAGCAGGAATCCCGACCACCAGGGGACATACGCGACGCCATCGGCCACCGTGTAGGTGGACCATGACAGCGACCCCAGCCAGCCTTTCTCCACGCGCCAGATTTCGCGCCGCGTCGAGAGGTCGTAGGCCGTCAGGTAGCCCGTCAGCGAGCCGACAATCAGACGATCGCCCGCCACCGCCAGGCCGCGCAGCTCCAGCACGGCCGAACGGATGATGCCGTCGAACGGTCCCTCAAGCGGTGGAATGGACCAGCGCGACGTGCCAGTCGCGAGATCCACCGCCCAGATGGTGCCGTCGCTCGCCGCGCCGATCGCGAGGTCGGTCGTGAGCGCAATGCCTCCGGCCCAGTAGACACCCCGCAGGTCGTCGGGCCGTGATGGGAAACGGAACCGCCAGCGCTCGCGGCCGGTGCCGGCATCGACCGCGATCAGGCCGCCCCTGTCCGGAGCGCCGAACTGCGTGTAGCCGGCCACGACGAGTGCGTCGTTGACCACGGGCGCGAACACTGTCGTGAGCTTGTCGTTGGTGACCGGTTCGACGACCGCGCGCCAGACCTGCCGACCCGTAGCGGCATCGACCGCGTACAAGGCGCCTGCTGGCGATCCGGAGAACACCCGCCCGCTCGATACGGCGCCGAGGAACATTCCCGGACCGTATCCCTCCCCTGGATGAAAGTTCCAGGCGGCCTCACCGGTGTCGGCGTGAAAGGCGTAGATGTCCCAATCGCCGGCAATCACCGTATCACCGCTCACGAGTACTCGTGTGCCTTCCGTGAACGTGCCGCGCTCGTGTGTGGAACGCCGCCACAGCTCCCGTCCGTCGTCCAGAGCAAGTGCTACCAGATCGTGATGGGAGGTGAGGGCGAAAACCCGGTCGCCCCGAACCGCGGGCACACCGCGGCCCCGAGCCGCGGTGTGCCACAGCGGTGCCTCGCTGGGGTCTGGGATGGTCTGTGTGCCAGCCGGTACGGCCGGCGCGAGGATCAGCCACGAAATGAGCCACCAGCGGCGCATGGTCGTCTCCTCTATCTCGGCGCGTACCACGGCACGTTGCCGCCTGCGTCGTAGATCACGATGTAGCCGTCGTTCTGCACCCGAAGCTCCGCCCGCGGGATGCCTGCCGTGCCAGACTCCCACGGTTCGGCGCCGCTTGCGTGATACACCACGAAGTTGCCATCGGGCTGCATCTCCGCGAACTGCCCGCCCTGACCGGCTGTGCCGGAGCTCCACAGGGCGCCGCCAGGACCGTAGAGCACCAGATTGCCGTCGGACTGGTAGCGCAGGGCGTAGACGCCGCTCGGCGATCGGATTTCCGTGTCGGGATAGAGGCGCTCACCGGCCGTCAGTGTAGCGGCGGGGAGTCCAGGGGACGGCGTACCAGCACCACTGCCGTCACGCGTCCGGACTCCGATGTGATTGACGAGTGCCTCGACCAGCGCCTCTTCAGACTCGACCGTCTGCAGCACGTGCGGCGCTCCGTAGCGTCCGATGTTCGTCGCCGTGCCCGGGTAGAACTGCGACTCGGTGGGGACGATGCCGTCGGTCGAGATCGCGCAGCTGAAGTTTCCGGTCGTCGCACCGCACCACATCGCGTTGTAGAGTCGCAGGTCGCTGATGAGGCTGCCGGCCTGCATCCGTATCGAGGCGGCGGCGGCATCGTAGGGCGACACGTTCGGATACGAGAAATGGGCTTCGACGAGAAGCAGGAAGGAAATGGCCACGCGCACAGCGCTCTCTGCCTGGTATTGGTATTGAGGCGCCGCGGCCACGAACGGCGCGCCCACCCACCAATTGCGTGCGGTGTAGACGAGGCCCACGCGCTTCGGCACCGCGGCCGCCTCACGCGCGAGGTTCCCGGGAGAGTTCAGGGCATTCAACGCAGCCGAACCTGGCGTCATATCTGCCAGCACCGGCGTCGTCAGCAGCGGACTGATTCTGGCGTCGATGGCGCCTACCGTGGTGGCGAGCGCCAGTCCGAGCGTGGTGAAGGCGGCGCGTAGCGGCGCCATCGCCGGGCTGTTGTAGAGTGGCGAGTACTGGTTGGGGCCCCTCGCTCCGAGCATGACCAGCAGCACACTCAGCTTCTCCCCGGAGTTGATGTAGAACTGCCTGACGCCCTGCACGTTCCCCGCGAGCGGAGCCCCGAGATGCGGGCTGCCGACCGTGACGATGCCGCCCAGCGCCCGTTTCGTGCTGAGTTGCCGGGCAACGAGGCCACCGTTGCTGTGCCCGACGACGATGGTGTCGGGCGGGGCGCCGCCCAGGTTGGCCTCGTGGTTGAGCAGGTTCGCCTGTGTGTCGTACGGCAGATGCCACGGCACTGTCGGCGTGTACTTGATGATCTGCAGGCGGACGCCCAGGCGCGACGCGGTGTTGCCCCAGGTGTCGCCGCTGCTGTTGAAGCCGTGCAGGAACATGGTGAGGCGGTCCTGCGCGGCCGCAGGCGCCGCGGTGACGGCAAGGAGCGCAAGGATGAGCATGCCGTGGCGGGCCATGGTCAGCGCCCCTCCTGCGACACGACGTTCGTGTGCGTGCGCGTCGAGACGAAGCGGCGGCCGCCCTCGCCGGGCAGCGCGACTTCGCTGCGCGTGCGGGCCACGTACCAGCGCCCGCCGGGCATACGCCCGTAGCTGATGGCCGTGCGTTCGGCGAGCGCGCCGTCTCTGGCCATGTTCACCTCGACCGGCAGGTTCGTCGTGGGTTCGACCAGGGTCTCGGTGAGCAGGTCACCCTCGCTCGTGAGATAGCGGTCGCGCCCCCGCACCCGTTCGAGTGCCCGACCGAACTTCCGGACGAGGTCGCGCTTCCGTGTCCTCACGTCGCGGTCGGCGAGCACGAGCCCGGTGCTCGTGGGCCCGCCCGGGTCCGCCGCGGTCGCGTCGTCGGCCGGGCCGAACACGAGCGCTCCCGAGACGTCGTAGATGCGGCCCTGGCCGAGGTCGCTGCCCACCTCGATACGGTAGCCACCGCGCGGATCCACCAGCGGCCCTTTCGGGAAGAGCCGTGCCTGCGGATACACGATCTCCGTCCGCAGGCCGCGCGCGCCGCGGCGCACCGTCATGCGGTATGTCGTCTGCGGACGTGTGTCCACCACCGTGCCCTGTTCGTCGACCACGTGTTCGTCGATGACGACGTCGGCGCTGAACACCGGCGTGTCGAGGCTCTCTGGCAGCGCGCGCTGTTGTGCCCGCGCCGCGCCTGTCGAAGCCATCACCATCGCGGCCAGTGCCGCGCCCCCTGCGTACCGTGAGATTCCCGTGCGCACCATCACTCCCTCGCTTCCCGACCTCGGGTGTCATTGCCTCCTTGCCGCGCGGCAGCGTGCCAGTGGACGTTCGTCGAGAGGTGCCGCGGACGCCGTGCACAGGAGCAATCCTCGGGCCAGCGCCGGGCCGCCGGCTCGTTCGGCCCGACCCGCGGAAACGCGCCGGAATCCGCGGCGGGTGCGGCCGGCCGCGGGCGCGAAGGCGCGCCGCGGGACGAGCCGGCGGGGCAGTTGCTTCCCCGCCGGGTAGGGCCTACTCACGGTAGGGCGGGTAGCAGAACCGTGCCTGGTCGTGCGAGCGATCAACGGTGCGGTGGTGCTTCGCGAGAACAGAAGTCGCGGGGATTCGTCAGCACCGCACAATACCGCGCTGCAGCAGGCGCGCTCCCTTATGGCTGCGACTCAACTAATGCGTGTTTATGTTTGCGCCGTGCAGGTCGAGCGTTCATGCTTGCGGCGAAATCCGGACTGAATCGGCCCGGGAATCTCGGAGGGCGTGTTCTGTGACTTAGGCCGCGGTGGCCTGCTGATAGTAGCGCGCCTCGTACTCGGCGGGTGGCACGTAGCCGA
>JBIKUN010000031.1:0-35114 GCA_044347565.1 Vicinamibacterales bacterium
CTCCCAGCGGCTCTGTCGATCGCGCTCGTCCTGGTCCTCGCTATCGCGACCGGGACCGCCCCCGCGGCCGCACAGACGCAGTTCGCGCCGTATTACGGCAAGAACGCCATCCGGTACGACCACTTCAAGTGGCACACGTATCAGACCGACCACTTCGAGATCTACTACTACCCCGAGATCGAGCCGCACCTCGAGCGGATGGCCGGCTACGCCGAGAGCGCCTACCAGCACATCAGTTCCGAGCTGAAGCACGACCTCGCGGCCAAGGTGCCGCTCATCCTGTTCCAGACCGGCGCCGAGTTCTACCAGCAGAACGTCATCCCCGGAGCCGCGCAGGAGGGCGTCGGCGCCTTCGCCGAGCCGAGCCGCTACCGCATCCTGATGCCGATGGACGAGCCGCCGGACCTGCTCTACCGGCTCATCGTCCACGAGCTCACGCACATCTTCCAGTTCGACATCATCCCGACGTCGCTCATCCGCAACACCACCCCGCTCTGGGTGAACGAAGGGATGTCCGACTACATGACGGGCATCTGGCGTCCGCTCGACATCATGATGGTGCGCGATGTGGCCATCGCCGACATCGTGCCGAAGATGAGCAATCTCCAGGGCTACGGCAATCTCGGCAGCCCGCGCGGCATCTACAACCTCGGGCACGCGGCCTTCGAGTTCATGGAAGCGCGCTGGGGCAAGGAAGGGGTGCGGCAGTACGTGTTCGCGCTGCGCAAGAGCATCATCGGCGGCGGCGACGACGCCTACCAGGAAGCCTTCCAGATGTCGGCCGAGGAGTGGGACCGCGAGTTCGACCGCTACCTCAAGGAACGTTTCAAGCCGTTCCGCGACAAGGAGCGTCCGGCCGACTACGGCCGTAACCTGGCGCCCAACCCCGAGAAGTCGCGCTTCGCGCAGGCCTTCTCGATCGAACCCTCGCCGTCGGGCGACCTCATCGCCGCGATGACCATCAACCCGAACGACCGCGAGATCGACATCGTGCTGCTCTCGGCCAAGGACGGCAGCGTCATCCGCAACCTGACGCCCGGCTTCGACCAGTCGCGCGGCTTCGAGTACATCGTGCAGCCCGGCGGCCGCGGCAATTCGGTGCCGTGGATGTCGTGGGCGCCGGCCGGCGACCGCATCGCCTTCTTCGTGCGCACCGAGAAGGACCGCTCGATCATCGTGCAGGACGTCATCACGCGGAAGGTCGTCCAGCGCGTCGAACTGAATGACATCGACGCGCCGGAGTCACCCGACTTCTCGCCCGACGGCAAGACCGTGGCGTTCTCGGCGATGCGCGAAGGCACAACCGACATCTTCACGCTCGACCTCACGACGTCAACCGTCACTAACGTGACGAAAGACTCGTTTGCCGACTACGCGCCCACCTGGACACCCGACGGCAAGGGCCTCATCGTGTCCACGCGCCTCAGCGGCAACGAGAAGCTGTTCCGCGTCGAGGTCGCGACCGGCAAGCGCACGCAGCTCACCTTCGGCACCCACGACGACAACGGCGCGCAGTTCATGGACGCGAATACGCTGGTGTTCGCGTCGACGGCCGTGGACCCGAACGAGGCCATCGACCCGGAAGCCGCGAAGAACGGCGCCATCTACAACATCTGGACGCTCGACCTGAAGACGAGCGCGCTGGCCCGCTACACCGACGCGGTGGGCGGCAACCTGTCGCCCATCGTCCTGAACAAAGGCGGCGACGGCCAGCAGATCGCCTTCGTCAGCTACTACAAAGGCGACTACAGCGTGCACGTGCTCGACAAGCGCGAGCCGCTCGGCAAGGCCACGACGGAAGACTTCGGCTCGCCCGGGCCGATCATCGACTTCCAGGCGCCGCTCACCCACACGCTCGTCGCCGACAATCAGAAGCGGAAGGGCAAGTTCGAGAAGTTGTTCCTCGAGGGCCGTCCGCCCGTGAACGTCGGTCTCACGAGCGGCGGCGACTTCCTGGGCGGCACGGCCATCGCCTTCACCGACGTGCTCGGCGATCAGCAGTTCACGATGTTCGCGACGTCGGTGTCGCAGTTCCGCTCGTTCTCGGGGTCGTACATCAACCTCGAGCGCCGCTTCCAGTACGCCGTCCAGGGCTTCTCACAGACGCAGTTCTTCTACGGGCAGAACCAGGGCATCTTCTACGACCCGGCCTTCAGCGGCTTCATCGACCGCGACCTCGCCGTGGCCACGACCACGACGCGCGGCGCGACGGTGTTCGGCATCTGGCCATTCAACCGCTACCGGCGCATCGAGGTCACGGGCGGCGTCTTCCATTCGCAGCAGCGGTTCGAGGATCCGTTCCTTGCCGCGGCCTCGGAGCAGTACCAGGAGCAGCAGTTCGGCCGCAACCTGTTCAACAACGGCCTGCTGGTGCCCTTCGGCCTGACCTTCGTCCAGGAAACGACGATCTTCCGCGAGTTCGGTCCCCTGTCGGGCAGCACGATGCGGCTGTCGTACGAGATCGCGCCGAAGATCGCCGGCTCGCTCGACCGCCAGACGCTCGACACCGACGCGCGCAAGTACGTCCGGCTCGGCGGGTCCGGCCTGCTGGCCCTGCGCGCCCGCGGCTACAAGAGCTGGGGCAGCAATCCCGGGTTCTTCTTCTTCGGCGGCAACTCGGAGATGCGGGGCTACGAGTTCCTCGAGTTCCTCGGTCAGAACGGCTTTCACCTGAACGCCGAGCTCCGGCTGCCGATCATCCACGCGATGCTCACGCCGCTCGGCGTGCTGGGTGGCATCCGCGGCACCCTGTTCGGCAACGTCGGCGGCGGCTGGTTCGAGCAGTCGGGCTTCAAGGCGTACGCCAACGACACGTCGGTGGAACGTCCGATCGTCGGCTACGACCGGACCAACCAGCCCATCCTCGGTAATCCGGTCCTCGTCAGCGGCTTCCGGCTGCGGGATGCGCGAGCGAGCTACGGCATCGGCCTGCAGACCTTCGCCCTTGGCTTCCCGCTGCACTTCGACTGGAGCTGGCGCACACTCTTCAACCAGGGCTGGGAAGACGTGGTGTTCTCGCAGCAGGGTGGCAGCGCGACGTTCCGCCGGCCCCGCTTCCAGGTGTGGATCGGGTACGACTTCTAGAGACCGGGAATAAGGGAGCAGGGACCAGAAGTTCCCTGGTCCCTGCCCGTGTCAGTTCGTGCGGGCGCCGCGGGCCACGCGCGTCATGCGCAGTTCGCTGCGGTCGAGGTCCATCGAGACGCGGTACGGGCTGAGGAACTTGTGTCCCACGATGCCACCGAGCTGGAACCCGAGCAGCACGCTCGGCGCCTTCAGGTTCAGCACCACCACCGAGAAGTTGCGGTACTCGATGTCCCGGAACGACAGATTGAGCCCCTGCATCAGGAACGCATCGCGATCCCAGCCCGACGTGCCGTAGACGCGCAGGGCGATGCGGCGGCCGGGCATCTGGCCGTCGGGATGCAGGGCATCGGCCGTGGCCTTGCTGATCGAGATGACTTCTCCGCCGGTGTCGACCACGAAGTAGGCCGGCCGCTCGGCATTGATGAGGCCGCGCACCATGGCCAGGCGGTGCATGCGCAGCGGCAGTCGGATCTCGGCGTTGTCGTCGGGCAGCGTGTCGCCGATGGTCAGCATCTTCGTGGCGTAGTCGATGGTCATCGACAGGCCGAACGCCATCGGCGAAAAGCTCTCCATCTCGCGCTTCGGAATGCCCTTGAGCGCCGGGTTCTTGATGAGCACCGGCACGTCATGCACCTTGAGCGTGCCGACCTCGAACGAATCGAGGCGCGCCAGCTGCAGACCGCGCAGCCCCACTTCGCCGACGCCGGCGCTGAGCGTGTAGGTAATCGGCACGACACCCGCCGCCTGGCCGATCTCGCGGGAGATCGTCGTCTGCTCGGAGCCGGTATCGAGCACGAAGTCCACCCAGCGGTCGCCGTTGATGCGGCCCTTCACGATGACCTTGTCCTTCACGAGCTTGAAGGGCACGGTGTGCAGACGGCCCCTCGATGTCTCGTCGAGGGCGTTGGCTTCGCGGCTTCTGAACGCCTGCAGGAAGCGGATCTGCGCCTTCGACCAGAGCGCCTTGTCGCTCTTGTCCTTGTTCGGGAGCAGATTGACGTAGTTGGTATACGAGGCGGCGGCTTCCTCGTAGCGGCGCAGCCGTTCGAAGATGGCGCCCGTCGTGTGATGGATTTCGCCGTCGCGGGGCGCCGTGCGCAGCGCCGCCTGCGCTTCGGTGAGCGCCTCGTCGAGCTTCGAACGCGACGCCAGCGCCTTGGCGAGCCCGTGGCGTCCGCGCGACATCTCGGGCGCGAGCGACAGGGCGTCGCGGAACTCGCGTTCGGCTTCGTCGAAGAGCCCGGCCGACCAGAGGGCATCGGCATGCACCGTCATCGCCTCGGGATTGCCCGGGGAGTCCTGCTTGAGGCTGGCGGCTTCGCGCTGAGCGTCCTCGAACTCGCCGACGAGCAGCGCCGTCTTCACGACGCCGATCCGCGCCCGCATGCGCAGCGCGGGATCTTCGGCGTCGGCGGCGCGCCGGTAGGCATCGCGCGCCTCGTCGAACCGGGTCTCTTCGTACAGGAGTTCCGCGAGCTGGAACTGCAGCTCGGCGTCAGCACCAGGCGCCCGCGCCTCGAGTGACATCACCACCGCGGCGCACACGGCCGCAACGAGCACAACGCGACTGGCCACACGCATAGCCTGGCCCCTCCCCGGGACGAGTCCCCTCGCCGCCGGGACGCTCGCGCGCACGCCGGCGCAGACGCACGCAGTCAACCATCCCCGCACGGACGCGTCACCGACGCGCCCACATCGCCGCTACTTCTGGTAGTGCTCAGCGTTGATTGCGATGTAATTCTTCCACTTCTCCGGCACCTCGTCGAGGGCGAAGATCGCTTCCACCGGGCACGCCGGCACGCAGGCGCCGCAGTCGATGCACTCGTCCGGGTGGATGAAGAGCATCGTCGACGCCTCGAAGTCGCCTTCGTCCTTGCGGGGGTGGATGCAGTCGACCGGGCACACGTCCACGCAGGCCGAGTCCTTGGTGCCGATGCAGGGTTCGCAAATGATGTACGCCACGCGTTGTTCCTCCGGTGAGAGTTCGCCCGCCGCCCGCCGGGCGGCGGCCGGCTACGCCGACGCCTCCAGTGGCGTCGATGGGAGATAGCCGAGTCTGAGTGAGATATTCCGGGCCAGTTCCCAGATACCCCGGTGATCGGTGGTAGCCAGGGGGGCTTCGTCCGCGCCATGCACGAAGGCGCCGACGCGGCCCACTTCCTGGGTCGTGTAATCACGGATTGGCGCGCACGTGCACACCAGGCGCTGCGCGCCTTCGGGCAGGGCGCCGGCCGGACCGAGGCGCACGAGCGCCGGTCCGGGCGCGCGCACCTCGCGGGCGTCCGAGAGCTTGAGACAACTGAGACGGCGCGTCGCCTGTGGCGCCGTGGCGTCGAAATACACCGCGCAGTGGCCGGGCATCTCGCGGCCGTACACGGTGCGCATCGCCACTTCGTCGGGCGCCGTGGTCCAGAGATAGGTGACCTCGCCGGTGGCCGGGATGGCGAGGAACATCCGGTGTGACGTGCGCAGCACGTAGTCGCGCACCAGCGGATAGGCATGGAGACGCAGTTCCGACCCGCCGAGCGCGCGGAACATCACATCGAGCATCTTGAGCGACAGGCTGTAGCGGGCCGTGTCCTCGTCCTGCCGCACGTAACCGCGCCGCTTCAGCACCGCCAGCACCCGATGGGCGCTCGACACCGGCAGATGCGCCGCCCGCGCCACGTCCGACACGCTCAGGCCCCGGGCCGAGCGACTGAGGACTTCGCACACGTCCAGTGCTTTGTCAGTTGAGGTGCCAGCACTGCTCTTGCCGACGAACGCAGAGGATTCCATTGGGCGGAATGCCGTTTCGAAACGGACTCGGTGACTCTACCTTCGCGTATGAAGCCACGTCAAGGACGTGTCGAGGGACGTTGACACCATGTACGCCCACTCCTACGATACTGGGTCCCCGTGTCGAATCTCTCTGGGCAGCAGCTCGGCCACTACAAAGTCCTCGAGCCCCTCGGCGCAGGCGGCATGGGTGTCGTCTATCGCGCCCAGGACACCGTGCTGGGCCGGATGGTGGCGCTCAAGGTGCTGCCCGCCGCCTCCTCGAGCGACCCGGAGGCGGTCAGCCGCTTCAAGCGCGAGGCGCGCACGGCGTCGAGTCTCAACCACCCCAACATCTGCACGATCTACGGCTTCGACGATGTCGACGGCTGCTGCTATCTGGCGATGGAACTGCTCGATGGCGAAACCCTCGACCGGCGGCTGCTCAAGGGTCCGCTCGAACCCGCATCGCTCATCGACGTCGCCACGCAGGTGGCCGACGCCCTCGATGCCGCACACGTCGAAGGCATCCTGCACCGCGACATCAAGCCAGCCAACATCTTCATCACGAAACGCGGCCAGACCAAGGTCCTCGACTTTGGTCTCGCCAAGCTCTCGACGGCGCACCACCGGCGCAATGGCGGCGATCAGTCCACCACCGTAGAACCCACCGTCTTCACGAGCGTCGTCGGCACCACCGTCGGCACGGTGGCCTACATGTCGCCCGAGCAGGCCCGCGCCGAGGACCTCGACTCGCGCACCGACCTCTTCTCGTTCGGTGTCGTGCTCTACGAGATGGCCACCGGCCGGGTGAGCTTCCCTGGCAACACCACCGCCGTCATCTTCGACGGCATCCTCAACCGCGATCCGGCAGCGGCGTCGTCCTGCAATCCCGCCATCTCGTCGGAACTCGATCGCATCATCGCCAAGGCGCTCGAAAAGGATCGTGCGCTGCGCTATCAGACGGCGGCCGACCTGCGCGCCGACCTGCAGCGCCTGCGTCGCGATTCGAGCAAGCGCTTCGCCGTGCCGCCCGCCGCGCCGACGCCCGGGCCCGTGGCGCCGTCCGGCGCGACGAGCAACCAGGCCCTCGACGCCACGATCATCTCGCCGCCGCCCACGCGCCATGGCATGGCGGCTATCGATCCGGCGCTCGCCGTCACCGTGGCCGTACCGGCAGCGCCGCCATCGACGCACGGCGGTTCGGCGGCTCCCGCGCCCATGGCTGCCATGCCTGCGGCCGCCGTGCCTGCACCGGCACCGCCGGCCGCACGCTCGGGTCCGCCGGTCGCCATCATCGGCGGCATTGCCGCGGTGCTCGTCGTGGGTGTGGCCGGCGTGTTCGTCATGCGTGGCGGCAGCGAGCCCCCGGCCACCGACGCGGCGCCCGCCGCCGCGACCATGACGCCCGGCGATCCCTCGGTGCCGGCGATGTACGACGGCGCGCCAGCCACGGACGCTCCGTCTGCCCCAGCCGCCCCCACCACCCCGGTGCCGACGCCGCCTCCCGGCAGGAGCGCCGCGACGGCGCCGGCAGCTCCAGGCACGACGCCCGGCACGGCCCCCGGCACGACGGCGAAGCCGGCCGTGCCCGCGAAGGGCGCGATGCCGCCCCCGCCGGATCTCACGGCCGAAGCTGCGAAGCGGATGGATGTGGCCCGCGCCAAGCTCCGCAGCAATCTGCTCGACCAGGGCGTGGCCGACCTGCGCGCCATCGTTACCGAATTCCCCGGCACGACCGTGGCTGCCGATGCCGCGTTCCTCGCTGCTGATGCCCTCACGCGCGCCGGCCGTACCGACGACGCGATGGCGGCGCACGTCGAGTTCGAGAACCGGTTCGCGAACGACAGCCGCCTCGCCGAGAGTCAGCTCGCCCTGGCCGACCTCACGCTCAAGTCGCGGCGGCCGAATCGTGAAGACGCGGCCCGCGAGGCCTACGGACGCGCCGCCGCGGCGGCGCCCGGTACGGACACGGCGCTGCGGGCGCTGCAGGCCAGGATCGCGATCGAGGAACGCCGCAAGCTGAAGGAACGCGACGCCGCGGTCGGCAAGGACATGCCGGCCAGCTTCGCCACGCTGCGGACGCTGGCGGACCAGTTCCCGGCCTCGCCGCACGGCATGCTCGCGCTCTACCGTCTGGGCGCCGGCTACGCCGACAACGACCAGTGGGAGATGGCCGCCCGCGCCTGGACGGATCTGGCGAACCGCTATCCCGACAATCCGAACGATGCCTGGTGGCTGCTCGGCGAGCTCTACGAACGCCGGCTGCGCGACAACACACGCGCCCAGGCCGCCTACGCGCAGGTGCCGCAATCGTCGAAGCGGTATCAGGACGCGCAGCGCAAGCTGCGGCGTTAGCCGCGGCGGTCAGCGTGCGGCCGGCGCGTTGATCCGGATCGCGCCGGTCACGACATCGATCGACACGACACGGTCGGGCTGCCCCACCGTGGCTTCCCCCCAGCGTGGCCCCCAGCCGTCCTTGCGCGTGAGCGGCACGGCGGACGTGACCGTGCCGTTGAGCGCCAGGGCCATGACGCGCGTGTCACGCAGCGGCGCGGCGAGACTCAGGCGCACATCGCCGTTGAACGCGCGCAGACGCAGCAGGCCATTGGCCTCGAGCGCCGCCCGCGTCACCTCGACAGATCCGATCGTCGTCTCGAGGCGCAGGATGCCGCCGACGTCCTCGGCCGCGATCGGTCCGCGCGCCACCGTGGCGCGCACGCGGCCGCGCAGCCCCCGCAGATCGATCCGCCCTTCCGTCACGCTGAGCGGTTCGAGCACCGCATCGAGCGGCGCGGTCACGACGACGTCGGTGCGCAGCGCCGGATCGGCGCCGCCCGCGGTCTGCGTCAGGTCAAGGCGCGGTCCCTCGGCCGTGTCGGTGACGACGACGGGCACACGCGCGAGCGCGTCCGCCGACGGGGCGTGGCGCGCGATCTGAACCCGCACGTCGACGCGGCCCGCCTCGCCCGTCACGCGCAGGCTGCCGACGGTCATCGCGAGGCCGAGCGACTGGCCGGCGCCCAGCGTGAACGTGCGCTCGCTGCGGTCGTCGGCGGCGAGCCCCGCCGCCGTCACCGGCGTCACGAGACGTAGCGCCACCACGCCGCAGGCGACGGCGGCCGCCAGCGGCAGACGACGCCCGGGCGCCAGCGGCTGCATGGGCGGCATTATAATGACCGCCGTCCGTCCGCCCCGTCCGACGATCGCCCTCGTGCGCGCCCTTTGCACTATCCTGTTCGTATTCACGGTCGGCTCGGCGGCCGCGCAGCCGCCGGACGTGCCGCTGGACACCGGCGAGGCCGGACGTATCCGCGTGGGAGGTGAACTCACCGCCACCTACGGGTCCGAGGACCCCGGCTTCTTCAACTACGCGACCTACGCCTACGACCCGCTGCGGAACGTGCGCGTGGTGTTCGACGCCTCGCTGCAGCCGTTCCGCCAGCTCGAAGTCCTGGCGCAGGTACGCACCGACGGCGTCTCGCAGGCACGCATGGCGGCGCTCTACCTGCGCCTGCGGCCCTGGCGCACGCGCGACATCGACCTCCAGGCCGGTCGTGTGCCGACGGCGTTCGGCCTCTTCGGCCGCACGGCCTACGGCAGCGACTCGGCGCTGGTCGGCCGCCCGCTGCCCTACGCCTACCTGCTCTCGCTGCGCCGCGACGCCGTGCCGGCCACCACCGCCGATCTGCTGCGGATGCGCGGCCGCGGCTGGCTCTCGAGTTTTCCTCGCGGCAGCACCACGCCCGATCGCGGCCTGCCGATCGTGAACACCGACACGTGGGACACCGGCGTGCAACTCCGCCTGGCGAACACGCGTCTTGCGTGGGTGGGTGCGGTCACAGCGGGATCGCTCGGCAGTCCGCGTCTCGAGGACGACAACCGCGGCCGGGCGCTCTCGACGCGGGTGACGGCGCGCCTCCATCCGGGCCTCGTCATCGGTCTGTCAGGGGCGCAGGGCGCGTACCTCTCGCGGACGCTCGACAGCACGCTCCTCGCCGGCGAGTCGACGGGGCGCCTGCGGCATCGAGCCGCCGGCGCCGACGTCGAGTTCTCGGCTGGCCGATGGCTCGCTCGCGGCGAGATCATCGCCAGTCGCTGGGCGCTGCCCGCCTTCACCGGCACCACGACGACGCCGGACGTGACGTCGCTCGCCGCCTGGGGCGAAGGCCGCGTGCGCCTGCTGCCCGGCCTCGACCTCGGACTGCGCCTCGAGCGGCTCGACTTCGGGGATGTCGCGACGCCGGCCGGTATCCAGCCGTGGGAAGCGCCGGTGTCACGCGTGGAGACCGGCGTGGCTTTTTCGCCGGTGCGCCACGCGCGCCTGAAACTCGCCGTGCAGCACAACCGCCGGCCGCTCGGCGGACGCGTGCGCCGGGACACGCTCGTCGCCGCGCAGGTGTCGGTGTGGTTCTGACGCGGCCGCCCGCGGCCCTCGGGGCCGTGCTGGCCGCCGCCCTCGTCACGACGACGATCGCCGTGACGCTGCTGACGCGCGGCCTCGATGCCGCGCAGGCACCGCCGGCCGGCGCCATTCGCGGCCGGCTCGACATCCGCCGTCTGGCGACGCTGCCGCAGCCGCGGCCCGGCGTGTCGGATCTGGGCGGCCGGCCGCCGCACGGGGCGCCGGACGTCCGCCGCGGCCTCGTCTATCTCGACGTGGCGCCGCGCAGCGCCTTCGACGATCGCGAGCCCGGCCGCGCCGTGATGGACCAGCGGAACGAGACGTTCCTGCCACGCCTGCTGGCCGTGCAGACCGGGACCACGGTGGACTTCCCGAACAGCGACTCGACGTACCACAACGTCTTCTCGCTGTCGCGCGCGCGCCGCTTCGACCTGGGCCGCTATGCGGCCGGCAGGACGAAGTCGGTGCGCTTCGATCGCCCGGGCGTGGTGCGGGTGTTCTGCGACATCCACTCGCACATGTCGGCGTTCGTCGTCGTCTTCAACCACCCCTATTTCCGCGTCACCGATGCCGACGGGCGCTTCCGCATCGACAACGTGCCCCCGGGCACCTACACGGTGGTGGGCTGGTACGACGGCGAGGCGCGCACGCAGCGCAGCGTCACCGTCACGGCCGGCGCCGTCGCCGATCTCGAGCTGGTGGTCCCGTGATCCCCGGCCTCGGCTCCCTGCGCAGCCGGATCTTCCTCGCGAGCACGCTGCTCGCCACCGCGTCGATCGGCTCGGCGGTGTACTTCGTGAGCGCGGTGCTCACGGCGCAGGCCGAAGCGGAGCTGCAGCGCGACCTGACCGAAGCCGTCTCGCTCGTCGATCAGCAGAGCACGACCCTCTTCGAGGGCGTGACGCGCACGGCCGCCCTCATCGCCGACCTGCCGAAGTTCAAGGCGGCGCTCGAAACGCGCGACCCGCCCACCGTGGAACCGATCGCCCGCGACTATCTCGAACAGGCCGGCGCCGACCTGGTGATCGTGACCGATCGCGACGGACAGCGGCTGGCGGTCGTGAGCGCCACCGCACACGCCGTCGCGCCCGACGACGCGCCGGCCAACGCGGTGCCGCCCGGCGACCGTCCGGGCGCCACCTTCTGGCCGCATCCGAACGGCGTGCTGCAGCTCGTCACGGTGCCGGTCACGATCGATCTCGACCGCCCCGAACGCCTCGGCCTGCTCACGATGGGCTTCCTGCTCGACTCGTCGCGCGCGGGCGAACTGCGGCGCCTGACCGGGGCCGACGTGGCCTTCTCCTTCGCTGGCGACGTGCGCGCCTCGTCCCTGCCGCCGCCGGACGTGCCGGCGGTGACGGCGTGGTTCAACGACGAACCGCGCGCCGCCGTGCTGCGCCTGGGCAAGGCAGACTACTCGGCGCTCGCCAGTCCGCTCGCGCGCCAGGAGCCGGCCGGCGCCGGCGCGCCCGGCGTCGTGCCGCACGCCATCGTGCTCCGCTCGCGCACCGAACGCATGGGCACGCTCGGCACGATCCGCGCCGCCCTGGGCGTGGTGGCGCTCGCCACCGTCGCCCTCGCCGCGGTGCTCAGCTACTCGCTCGCCCGCACGGTCACGCGGCCGCTCGCCACCATCACCGCGCACATGCGCGATGCCGCCGCCACCGGCGACCTCACGCGCAAGGTGGCGCTCGCCGACTCGCCGTGGACCGATGAGGATGCGCAGCTCGTCGCCTCGACCTACAACACCCTGACCGAGTCGGTCGCCGCCGCGCAGCGCGACACGGCGCAGCGCGAGCGGCTCTCGGCACTCGGCCGCCTCTCGACGGTCATCGCGCACGAGATCCGCAATCCGCTGATGATCATCAAGGGCGCGCTGCGCCAGCTCGGCCGGCCGGGCGCCGCCGCGGACGACACGCGCGAAGCCGCCGCCGACATCGACGAGGAAGTCGATCGCCTGAATCGTGTCGTGAACGAAGTGCTCGACTTCGCGCGGCCGATCCGCTTCGACTGCGCGCCGGCCGCGATGAACGACATCTGCCGGTCGGCCCGCGATGCCGTCGTGGCCGCGCAGGCCACGCCCGACATCGCGCTCGACCTCGATCCGGCGTGCGGCGAACTCACCACCGATGCCGAACGCCTGCGCACGGTGCTCGTGAACCTGCTGACCAACGCACGGGCCGCCGTCGAACGCCGCGACGATCACGACGGGCCGCTCATCACGCTCGGATCGCGGCGTCGCGGCCGGCACGTGCGGCTGACGGTGCGCGACCGCGGCGTCGGCATCGCCGCCGACGACATCGGCCGCGTCTTCGATCCATACTTCACCACGCGCCGCACGGGCAGTGGTCTCGGGCTGGCGATTTCGAAGAACGTGGTCGAAGGTCTCGGCGGCACCATCAGCGTGTCGAGCCGGCTCGATGTGGGCACCGAGATCACGCTCGACCTGACCGACATGCCGGAGCGGCGCACGTGACGATGACACCCGGGGGCCGCGTGCTCCTCGTCGACGACGAGGAGAAGATCCTGAAGACGCTCGGCCGCGCGCTGCGCGACGAGGGCCACGACGTGACCACGGCAGCGCGGGCGCTCGACGGTCAGCGCCTGCTGGCCGAGCAGGCCTTCGACCTGCTCATCATCGACTACCGCATGCCGGATCGCTCCGGCATGGAGGTGGTGAAGGAACTGGTCGCGACCGCGCCCGACGGCGAGCGTCCGGCCATCGTCATGATGACCGCGCACGGCAGCGTCGAGAGCGCCGTCGAAGCGATGAAGCTCGGCGCGCACGACTACCTGCAGAAGCCCTTCGAGGTGGACGAGCTGCTGCTCACGGCGCGCCGTGCCCTGGCCGCCCAGCGGGCCCGCACCGAGCTCACCTACCTGCGCAGCGAACGTGACGCCGACTTCGATCACTACGGCATCGTCGGGCGCAGCAGGGTGATGATCGACATCTCGAAGCGCATCGAGCTCGTCGCGCAGTCGCGCAGCACGGTGCTGCTCACGGGAGAAACCGGCACCGGCAAGGAACTCGTGGCCCGCGCCATCCACGACCGCAGCCAGCAGCGGCACCTGCCGCTCATCAAGGTGAACTGCGCCGCCATTCCCGACACGCTCATCGAATCGGAGCTCTTCGGCCACGTCCGCGGCGCCTTCACGGGTGCCATCTCGGCGAAGAAGGGGCGCTTCGCGCTCGCCGATGGCGGCACCATCTTCCTCGACGAGATCGCCACGCTGGGCGCGGCCGTGCAGGCCAAGCTGCTGCGTGTGCTGCAGGAACGCGAGTTCGAGCCGCTCGGCAGCGAACGCACCGAGAGGGTGGACGTGCGCGTCATCGCGGCGACCAACCGCGACCTGCGCCAGATGGCGAACGCGGGCCGCTTCCAGGCAGACCTCTATTACCGGCTGCACGTCATCCCGATCGAACTGCCACCGCTGCGCCAGCGGCTCGACGATCTGCCGGCGCTCGTCGACCACTTCGTGCAGAAGTTCTCGCAGCGGCTCGGGAAACGCATTACCGGCGTGGACGCCGACGCGATGGCCGAATTGAAGCGGTACCACTGGCCCGGCAACGTGCGCGAGCTCGAGAACACGATCGAACGCGCAGTCGTGCTCACGACCGGTCCGTCGCTCACGCCTGAGTCGGTGTGGGTGATGGGCGCGGCGTCAGCCCCCACGACCGGGCTGCCCTCGCTGCGACTTCACCAGAACGTCGAATGGGTCGAGCGCGAGACGATCCGCCACGCGCTCGAGCGGGCCCGCGGCGTGAAGAAGGACGCTGCCGAGCTCATGGGGCTCAGCCAGCGCGCCCTGTCGCACTACCTCGCCAAGTACCGCATCGACTAGTCGGCCCTTACGCGGCCGGTAAGGGCTTACGGCCGCCGTAAATCGCCGGCAAGCCCATCATTTCATCGCGTGCGGAAACGCGCCGGAATCTTCACCGTGCTGACTCGAACGCGGCGGCACCGCCCTTGCAGTTCTATGTGGCATGGCGCACAACGGCCCGACCGGACGGACCGGCGCTCACAACCTCATGCGAACCCTCGTGGTGTTCGTCACTGTTGCCGTGGCGGGGATGGCGCTCCTCCCTGAAACGCCGGTGCACGCCGGTGTGGGGAAGGACCCCGCCACGGCATACGCGCCTGCGGCCGTCGCCGCCTCGTCGGCGGCGGCCCAGTCGTCCGACGTGAAGACCGTCACCGTCGTGGCGAAACGTTTCACGTTCGAGCCGGCCACGATCCAGGTCACCGTGGGCGACAAGGTCCGCCTCGTGGTCACCTCTGCGGATGGCGTGCACGGCGTCGGCATCCGCACGTTCAAGGTCAACACGCTCGTGCCGCGCGGCGGCACGCCGGTGACCATCGACTTCACGGCCAGCGAGGCCGGAACCTTCCCCATCGTCTGTTCCGAAGCATGCGGTGACGGGCACGCGGATATGCGCGGTTCGCTCGTCGTCGTCGCATCATCCCAATAACACTCTCTCTCGAGGTCAGAGTCCCCATGCGACATCTGCGGTTGTTCGTGTGCGCCGTGCCCCTGGTGCTGTTCAGCGTCGGTTGTGACGAGAAGTTGTCGGATCTCACCGGCCCGACGCCGGATCTGCAGCCGACGATGAGCAGCATCTCCGCTCAGATCTTCACGAATACGGATTCGAGCGGGCGTCGCGCCTGCAGCGGCTGCCACACCGACGTCGGCCGCACGCCCGCAGCCGGCATCAACCTGAAGGATGCCGCCACGGCGTATGCATCGCTCGTCGGCCGGCCCAGCACTCGTAAGCCGGGGGCGACGTTCGTCATCCCCGGGGATCCGGACAACAGCTATCTCGTGCACAAGCTCGAAGGCCGCTCTGACATCGTCGGCGTCCGCATGCCGATTGGTGGCCCGCCCTTCCTGACCGACGGGCAGATGCTCGTGGTCCGCCGCTGGATTCAGTCCGGCGCCAAGAACGACTAGGGCTCCGGCCCGTCCCCAACAGGAGCACAACGTGAAGGCAGCCATTGCACGACTTCCGCTCGCACTGACCCTGGCGCTCGCCGTGGGCGTCGCCCCGGCCCTGGCCAGCGATCCGCCCGCCGCCCCGAAGGCGCCGGCCACCGCGGCCACGCCCGCCGACGAGACCGCCACCGCGGCCGAGGCGCAGGACGACGATCCCGACATGGACATCAACCGCGCCCAGCCAGACTTCACCCTCGTGAGTCTGCCAACCACGCTGCGCCTGCCGGCGCGCAAGGGAGCATTCCGCATCACGCACCGCTTCACGCGGCCGCTTGGCCAGGGCAGCCTGACCGACCTGCTGGCCGACGGCCTGGGCACCGACGGCGGCGCCGTCATCGGCTTCGAGTACCGGTTCGGCATTCTGAAGGCCACGCAGGTGGTCTTCCACCGCACCAACAACCGCACCATCCAGTTCATGCTGCAGCGGGAGATCAAGGGGCAGACCGAAGACTTCCCGATCGGCATCAGCGTCTTCGGCAGCGCCGAGGGCACGAACAACCTGCAGGACAGCTACTCGCCGGCGCTCGGCGTGCTGCTCTCGCGCGAGGTGTCAGACCGGGCGGCCGTCTACGTCGAGCCGTTCTGGGTGAACAACACCAACCCGCTGCCCGCGGAACTGGCGGACGAGGGCGAGAACAGCTCGCTGCTCGTCGGCCTCGGCGCGCGGCTGCGCTTCACGAACAGCCTGTACGGGGTCTTCGAACTGACGCCGCGCGTGAACGGCTTCGACCCCGGCAAGACCCAGGTCGGCGCCGGCATCGAGATGCGGGCCGGCGGCCACAGCTTCCAGGTCAACGTGGGGAACGGCTTCGGCACCACATTCGGCCAGATCGCTCGCGGCGGCACCAACGACTGGTATCTGGGCTTCAACATCTCGCGCAAGTTCTTCTGAATCACCCCGTCCGTTCGATCCCACGGGTCGTCCGCCGCGAGGCGCGACGGCCCGTGTGTCGTTTTCGGCATGCAGTCGAGGTAACCTTGTCACGCGATCACCCGTCCGAGGTGGTCGAGGAGTCAGCCACATGTCGCCAGCCCGCTCGATCGGTATCCTGATGCTCGTGACCGCCACCGCTGCCTGCGGCGGTGGAGGCGGCGGCACACCGTCGGGCCCTTCGGGGGGCGGCACGAGCGGGGGCGGCGCGGGCGGCGCGACGTCGAGCGCCACGATCACCATCGGGTCGAATGGCGTGGCGAGCCCGAACGCGGTGACCATCACGCAGGGCGGCCGTGTCACCTTCGTGAACAACGACTCGCGGTCGCACGACATGTCGTCGGATCCGCACCCCAGCCACGAAGACTGCCCGCCGCTCAATCAGGTGGGCTTTCTGTCGCCGGGCCAGTCGAAGACGAGCGGCAACCTCAACACGGTGCGCGTCTGCGGCTTCCACGATCACAACCTGCCGAACGTGACCGGGCTGCAGGGTCGCATCACGATCGTGGCGCAGTAGCGCCGCGGGCCGGCGCGCAGCGTTGAACGCTCGTTCAACGCTATGGTAGAGTGCCGGCGTCCGGTGCCGAGCCGGCCCTTCGCCCATGGCTCCTGCTCCGACCCTCGCCAGCGCCGATCGGCGCATCGACATCCTGAAGAGCGCGGCTGCGGCCTTCCGCCGCCGCGGCTATCACGGCGCGAGTGTGGACGAAATCGCCAGCGCCCTCGAGATGACGAAGGGGAATCTCTACTACTACTTCCGCAACAAGGAAGAGATTCTCTACGCCTGTCACGAATACTCGCTCGACGTGCTGCTCGTGCTGCTCGACGACGTACGCGCCGATGCCTCGACACCCGACCAGAAGCTGCGCCGGCTGATTCTGGCCTTCGTGCACCTGCTGCTCGACGAACTGCAGGCCACCGCGCTCACGATCGACCTGCAGGCGCTGTCGCCGCCGCTGCTCGGCAAGATCATCGCCCGCCGCGACGCGTTCGATCGCGGTCTGCGCGAGATCATCCAGCAGGGCATGGACGCCGGCACGTTCGCCGCGGGCAATCCCAAGATGGTGGGCTTCGCGGTGATGGGCGCCGTGAACTGGATCACGAAGTGGTACGACCCGGCCGGCCCGATGACCTCCGAGGCCATCGGCCAGGCCTTCGCCGACTATCTCGTGGGCGGTCTCACGCGGATGCCTGCCCTGCCCGCGCCGGCGCCGCCGGCCGCGCGCTGAGCGGCGAACGCCGGGCGCCGCACGCTACTCCGCCGTCTCGCCCGGCTTGAGCGCGAGCACCTGGATACCCGAGCCCTCGAGATGGTGCTCGAGCGCCTGCGGCGTGCCGGTGAGCAGCGGGAACGTGCCCCAGTGCATCGGCACCACCTGACGCACGCCCAGCCAGCGCGCCGCGATGGCCGCCGTATCCGGCCCCATCGTGAAGCGATCGCCGATCGGCAGGAATGCGATGTCGGGGCGATAGAGCTCGCCGATCATCTTCATGTCGCCGAAGAGCGCGGTGTCGCCGGCGAAGTAGATCGTCTGGCCGTTCTCGAGACGCACGACGAACCCCGCCGGCTCGCCGAGGTAGGTCAGGTCGTCGAAGCTGCTGCTGTGCCGCGCGTCGGTCATCGTGATGCGCAGGCCGCGCAGCTCGATCGTGCCCCCCTTGTTCATCGGTTCGAGGCGGGTCACGCCCTTCGCGCCGAGCCACGACGTGATTTCGTAGATGCCGACCACGGTAGCGCCGGTGGCCTTGGCGACCGCCGCGGCGTCTCCCGTGTGGTCGCTGTGGCCGTGCGAGATGAGGACGAGGTCGGCTGCCGTGGGCGTCTTTCCCGCCGGGAAGCTGGGATTGCCCGTATACCAGGGGTCGAACAACACGGTCGAGCCGCCGGGGGTTCTGAGGGCGAAGGCCGCGTGGCCCAACCACGTGATTGCGAGTCGTCCATCGGTCATGGCAGGAGTATGCCATTCCGACTCGGCCGCCGCCCAGCCGCCGCCCGCTACGGTAAACTGGAAGAGTGGAAGCGCCGCTGACGTTCATCAAACCGCGTGAGCCGAAACCCGACTGGCTGAAGGTGCGGGCCCCCGGGTCGGAGAACTACCTCCGGCTCAAGGGCATCATGCGCGACCTCAAGCTCAACACGGTCTGCGAAGACGCCCACTGTCCCAACATCGGCGAATGCTGGCACCACGGCACGGCCACCTTCATGATCCTCGGCGACGTCTGCACCCGCGCCTGCGCCTACTGCGCGGTGAAGCACGGGCGCCCGCCGACGCTCGACCTCGACGAACCGGTGCGCGTGGCCGAAGCGGCCACGGCGATGCAGTTGAAGTATGCGGTCGTGACCTCCGTCGACCGCGACGATCTGCCCGACGGCGGCGCCGCGATCTTCGCCGGCACCATCCGCGAGATCAAGGCGCGCATGCCCGAGTGCCGCGTCGAAGTGCTCATCCCCGACTTCAAGGGCGAGGAAGCGCCGCTGCGCGCCGTGCTCGACGCCGGGCCCGACATCCTCAACCACAACACCGAAACCGTGCCGCGGCTGTACCGGATGGCGCGCTCCGGCGGGAAGTACTCGCGCTGCCTGGAACTGCTCGAACGCGCCACCGCGATCGCGCCGCACATTCCCACCAAGACCGGGCTCATGGTCGGGCTGGGCGAGGAACACGACGAGCTGGTGCAGGTCTTCCGCGACCTGCGCAAGGTGGGCGTGGCGATCCTCACGCTCGGCCAGTACCTGCGCCCCTCGGCGGATCACGCGCCGATGACGCGGTATTACCATCCCGACGAGTTCGCGGAGCTGAAGCGCATCGCCCTCGGCCTCGGCTTCGTACATGTCGAAGCCGGACCACTCGTACGCAGCTCGTACCACGCGCACGAGCAGGCCGACGCGGCCGCGCTGGCCGCCGCCGCGCGTTAGCCGCGGCGCGCCGTTCCGCCGAACGCTGCGCTACAATCCCGTGTCATCACCTCGATGACGCGTCTCGTCCGTCGTCTGCTCGTCTGCGTCCTGCTCGCCGCCGCGTGCGCCTGCGGCGGTGCGGCCACGCCCGCGCCCGCGGCCGGGCCCGACGCCGCGCTCGTGGCCGCGACGAATACCGCCGTCGGCCACATGGGCCGCTACGACTTCCAGGCGGCCATCGACGTGCTGCGGCCGCTCGCCGCCACGCACCCGGCCTCCGCCGAAACCGCGTTCAATCTCGCCGTCGCCCTCATCAACCAGCAGCGCGCCGAGGACGCGCCTGAAGCGGAACAGCGGCTGCGCGCGGTGCTCGAGCATCCGGTCGTCGGCACCCGCGCACGGTATGCGCTCGGGCTGCTGCTGCTCTACCAGGGCCGCGACGCCGAGGCGTTCCCGTTGCTCAGCGCGGTGGCCACCGCCGTGCCCGCCGATCCCTTCCCCGCCTACTTCTCCGGTCAGGCCCGTCTGGCCGCGGCGCCCGCCGAGGCGCTGCCGTGGTTCGAGAAGGCGCGCACGCTCGATCCACTGCTGCGCAGCGCCAGCTACGGCGTCTTCCAGGCCGAGCAGCGCGGCGGACGTCAGGCGCAGGCCACGGCGGCGCTCGCCATCTTCGAATCGCTCGACACCGACCCGCGCGCGCGGATGGCGGAATTCAAGTACACGCGCATGGGTCCGCTGGCCGAAGCGATGTTCGTCGAGGTGCCCGTGGCGCCCACGTCGAGGCCCGACGGCGCGCCCTTCGAACGCGAGGCCGTGCTGCAAGCGTTGCCGCAGGCGTCTGCGGACGCGCGGGTCACGGTGGCCGACATCGACGGCGACGGCGCGCTCGATCTCTTCGCGTCGAACGCGGGCACCGAGGCGCTGCCGAACGTCGTGCTGCGGCGTACCGGCGCGACCTGGACGCGCGACGATCGGCATCCGCTCGCCGCCGCAGCGGGCGTGCGCGCGGCACTCTGGGGGGATCTCGACAACGACGGCCGGCTCGACGTGGTGCTCGTGCGCAGCAACGGTGCCACGGCGGTGTGGCGTCAGACCGCACCCGGCACGTGGCAGGACATGACGGCCGCGAGCCGCGCCACGACACGCGGCGTGGACGCGGTGGATGGCGCGCTCGTGGACGCCGACCACGATGGCGACCTCGACCTCTGGCTCACGAACGCCCGCGGCCCGAACGTGCTGCTGAACAACAACGGCAACGGCACCTTCCGCGACATCGCGGGCCCGGCGGGTGTGGCCGGCGACGGACGGCCTTCGGTGGGCGTGGCCTTCACCGACCTCGATGCCGATCGCGACCACGACATCGTCGTGCTGAAGGCGGCGCCGCCGCACGAGGTGTTCCTGAACGATCGCGTGTGGCGATACCGGCGAGACGCCGCCTCGACGGCCTTCACGGCCGCGCCGCACGACGCGGTGCTCGCGGCGGACCTCGATGCCAACGGCCGGCCCGAGCTCTACACCACGAGCCCGCGCGGGCTCGAGCGCTGGACCCGCGAGGCGAGCGGAGCCATGCGCGCAGACCTGCTCGCGCCGGTCGTGCGCGACGTCGCGCAGCAGGCGCAGCTCGCGCTCGCCGACATCGACGGCGACGGCACGTTCGAACTGCTGGTGGCCTCCGCGCGCACGTGGGAGGCGTATGCCGTGCCGCTCACGGGCACCGCCACCGCCGTGGCCGACGGCGGTACCGATGCCGTGGCGTGGACGCCGGCGACGCTCGACGCGGCGCGCGGCCCGTCGGTCGTGGGCCTCACCGCGGCCGGCCTCGTGACGTGGGCGCCCGGGCGCGGCCGTCACACGTTCACCGCCATCGCCACGACCGGACGGTCACAGTCGAGCGATCAGCGGCGCTCGAATGTCTCGGGCATCGGCACGAAGGTGGCCGTACGCACCGGCGCCCGCTGGACGGCCTTCGACACGGCGAGCCTGCAATCGGGCGGCGGCCAGAACCTGCAGCCCATGGCCGTAGGGCTCGGCGGCGCGCCCCGCGCCGATCTCGTGTCGCTCGTCTGGTCGGACGGCATCCTGCAGTCGGAGCTGCAGCTCGACGCCGGCCGGCTGCACGTCATCGAGGAAACACAGCGGCAGCTCTCGAGCTGCCCCGTGCTCTTCGCGTTCGACGGCACGACGACGCGCTTCGTGACCGACATCCTCGGCGTGGGTGGCATCGGGTTCTTCGAACGCCCGGGCGTGTACAGCGCGCCGTTCCCGCGCGAGCACGTGCTCTTGCCCGCAGGCCTGGCGGCCGAGACCGCCGGACGCTACCGCCTCACGGTGGGCGAGCCGATGGAGGAAGTGGCCTACCTCGACCAGCTCGCGCTCGCCGCCTACGACCTGCCGCCAGGCTGGCAGTTGGCGCTCGACGAGCGCAAGGCGATCGCCGGCGCGCCGCCGACCGGGGCGCCGATCTTCTTCCGCGACGAACGCCTGCCCGTGCGGGCCGTGAATGACCGCGGCAACGACGTGACCGCGCGGGTCATCACCGCCGACCAGATGGCGCCGCCGCCCGGCACGCCTGACCCGCGCTTCATCGGCCGCACGACACGGCATGCGATCGAACTCTTGTTCGATCGGCCGCTCGACCGCGGGCCGGGCCGGCCGGTGCTGATGATCGATGGCTGGGTCGAATATCCCTACGCGCAGACGGTGTTCGCGGCCTGGCAGGCCGACGCGCCCTTCGAGGCGCCGACGCTCGAAGCGCGCGGGCGCGATGGCCGCTGGCGCGTCGTGGCGCCCGATTTCGGCTACCCCGCCGGCATGCCGCGCCGCATGACGCTGCCACTGCCGCCGCTGCCCGCCGGCACCGACGCCCTGCGCCTCACGACATCGCAGGAGATCTACTGGGATCGCGTGGCCGTCGTCTACGACGAACCGCTGCCCACCGCGGTCGCGCACGAGCTGCCGCTCGCCTCCGCCGTGCTGCGCGAATCGGGCTTCGCGCGTCGCACCACCGGACCGCAGCGCACGCCCTCCTACGACTACGATCGCCGCGCGCCACTCTGGGACACGCGTCATCCGCGCGGCTGGTACACCGCGTTCGGCGATGCCGCGCCGCTCGTCGCCGCCGCCGACGACGCTGTGGCCATCATCGGCCCCGGCGAGGAAGTGCAGATCGAATTCACGGCGCCCGCCGCGCCGCCACCCGCCGGCTGGACGCGACGACTCGTGCTTCGTGCGCGCGGCTGGTGCAAGGACATGGACCTCTACACGCGTGACGGCGACACGGTGGCGCCCCTGCCGGGCGACGACACCGCGGCACGTGCACGCCTGCATCGCGCGTTCAACACGCGCTTCGAGAGCGGACGGTGACACCTCCACCGGCGCGGATGTCCGTCATCGGCGGCGGCGCGCGGTTGCTGCTGCGGGTCACCTCTGTGCTCGTCGGGGTGCTCACGGCATCCGCGTTGTATCTCGGTGTCGTGACCGGCGCCGACTGGCTGCGCGGCACGAGCCACCAGAGCTACGTGTATCAGTGGGCCCTCATCACCCACCTCGCCGTCGGGCTGCTCGTCGTCGTGCCCTTCGTGCCCTTCGCCCTCGCACATGCGCTCGCCGCCCGCGCCCATCCCAACCGCCGGGCCGCGCGCGTCGGGTATCTGCTCGCGGCGCTCGCGGCCATCGTCCTCGTCACGGGCGTCGCCCTCATGCGCGTGGCCGGCATCGAGCTGCGACAGCCACTCACCCGCACGGTCGTCTACTGGCTGCACGTGGTCGCGCCGGTGGCCGCGTTCTGGGCCTTCCGGCTGCACCGCCGTCGCGGGCGTCGTCTCGAGCCGGCGGCCGTGTGGACGTGGAGCCTCGTGACCGTCACCGCCGTGGCCCTGACCGCGGTGGTCGATCTGCGCGTGAGCCGGCAGCCGCTGCCTCCCGGCGAGCAGGCCTCGTTCCTGCCGTCGTTCGCCCGCACGTCCACCGGCCGCACCATCGAGGCCGAGGCGCTGATGCGCGATGACTACTGCGCCGAATGCCACCAGGACGCGCACACCGGGTGGCTCTCGAGCGCGCATCGTTTCAGCTCGTTCAACAACGCCGTCTACGCCGCCAGCGTGAAGGAGACGCGCCGGGTGATGCTGGCGCGCGACGGCACGGTGGATGCCAGCCGCTGGTGCGCCGGCTGCCACGACCCCGTGCCCCTCTTCTCGGGCGCCTTCTCGCGCGCCGACTTCGACACCGACCGCGATCCCACGTCGCAGGCCGGCATCACCTGCACGGCCTGCCATGCCATCGACCGCGTGAACAGCACGCGCGGCAACGGCGACTACACGATCGCCGAGCCGCAGCACTATCCGTTCGCCTTCAGCGCGAGCCCGGCGCTGCGCGCGCTCAGCCAGCAGCTCATCAAGGCGAAACCCGCGTTCCACAAGGCCACGTTCCTGAAGCCCCTGCACCGCACGGCGGAGTTCTGCTCCACCTGCCATAAGGTGCACATCCCCGGCGCGCTCAACGACTACAAGGAGTTCCTGCGCGGCCAGAACCACTACGACAGCTTCATCCTGAGCGGCGTCTCAGGCCGCGGCGCGCGCGCCTTCTACTACCCGCCGCAGGCGCAGAGCCGTTGCGCCGGCTGTCACATGCCGCTGCGGACGTCCCGCGACTTCGGCGCGCAGACCTTCGACACGACCGGCGCACTGCAGATCCACGACCATCGCTTCACCGGCGCCAACACCGGCCTGCCGCACCTGCGCGGCGACACCGCCACGGTGGCGGCGCAGCAGGCGTTTCTCGACAAGGTGGTCACGCTCGATCTCTTCGGCGTGCGCGAAGGCGGCACGATCGATGGCCGCCTCGTCGGCCCGCTCGGCCCGTCGGCGCCGGCGCTCACGCCCGGCGCCCGCTACCTGACCGAACTCGTCGTGCGCACGCGTAAGGTCGGGCACCACTTCACGCAGGGCACGGCCGATTCGAACGAGGTCTGGGTGCAGGTCATCGTGAAGGCCGGCGACACGGTCATCGGCCGGAGCGGTGCCATCGCCCCCGATGGCCGCGTCGATCCGTGGGCCCATTTCACCAACATCTACATGCTCGACCGCGAAGGCCGGAAGGTCGATCGCCGCAACGTGCAGGACATCTACGTACCGCTCTACGACAAGCAGATCCCCCCCGGCGCCGCGCAGGTCGTGCACTACGCCTTCGACGTGCCGCGCGGCACGAGCAGCCCGATCACGATCGAGGCGCGGCTGCTCTACCGCAAGTTCGACCTGACGATGATGCGCTTCGTGAAGGGCGACGCCTACCGGATGGATCTGCCCGTCACGACGATCGCCACGGCCGCCGCCCGCTTCCCGGGCCTGCCGGAGGCGAGCACGACACAACCGGCCTGGGAGCGCTGGAACGACTACGGCATCGGCCTGCTGCTCGAAGGCAACGCCGGCAGTGACAAGGGCGAGCTGCGGCAGGCGGAAGGCGCCTTCGCCGAAGTGGAGCGTCTCGGCCGGCCCGAAGGTCCGCTGAACCTCGCACGCGTGCTCCATAAGGAAGGCCGGCTGGATGAAGCCGCGCAGGCGCTCAGGCGCGCGGCGGCCGCTGGCGCCGCACCGTGGACCGTGGCGTGGATGAACGGCCTCGTGAACAAGGAGAACGGCTACCTCGACGAGGCCATCGCCAACTTCACGGCCGCGCTCGACGCGACGTCGCCGGAGCTCACCGCGCGCGGTTTCGACTTCAGCCGCGACTACGAGGTGCTGAACGAACTGGGGCTGACGCTCTTCGAACGTGCCAAGCAGGAGCGCGGGGTGGCGCGGGCCGACGCGCGGCGCGCGCTGCTCGAGCGGGCCGTCGCCACGTTCGAACGCACCCTCGCCATCGACAGCGAGAACGTGACGGCGCACTACGCCCTGGGCGTCATCCACGCGGACCTCGGCCACGCCACCGAGGCGGCCCGGCATCGCGACGCGCACCTGCGCTACACCGCCGATGAGCAGTCGCGCAGCCGCGTCATCGCCCGCCACCGGGCGGCGAATCCGCCGGCGAACCACGCCGCGCAGTCGGTCGTGATCTACGATCTGCAGCGAAAGGACCCGCCGGCGGCCCCGCCGGCCGCGCGCCCCACCCTGCCGTGAGCACATCGTCCCGTCCGTCGCGCCCGCTCGTCGCCGCCCTCGTCGTCGTGGCGGCGGCTCTGGGGCTCTGGTTCATGCGCCGCACGCCGTCGGCGCCGGTATCGTCAGGCCCGGCCGCCAGCGAGCGGTCCGCGGCTACGGCGCCGGCCGCCCGCTTCGCGGATGTCACGGCCGAGGCCGGCCTGGGCGGCTTCGTGCGCGTCAATGGCGCGACCGGCGAGAAGCTGCTGCCGGAAACCACGGGCGGCGGCGGTGCGTTCGTGGACGTGGACAACGACGGGGATCTCGACATCGTGCTCGTGAACGGCCGCGCCTGGCCGTGGACACCGGGCAGTGGCGCCGCGCCACGCTCGACCGTCGTGCTCTACACGAACGACGGCGCCGGCCGCTTCACCGACACGACGGCGGCCGCCGGACTCGCCGGGCAGCGCTACGGCATGGGCATCGCCGCCGGCGATTTCGACAACGACGGCTGGACCGACCTCTACATCACCGCCGTGGGCCAGAACATGCTGCTCGAGAACGTGGGTGGACGTTTCCACGACATCACCGCCAGCGCCGGCGTGGCCGGCCGCGCCGACCAGTGGAGTACCTGCGCCACGTGGTTCGACGCCGACAGCGACGGCGACCTCGACCTCTTCGTCTGCAACTACGTGCGCTGGTCGCGTGATCTCGACCGCGCGCAGGACTTCAGCCTGGCGGGCGTGGGCCGGGCTTATGGACCGCCGCGCAACTTCGCAGGGTCCGCGCCGCTCTTCTTCGTGAACCAGGGCGATGGCCGCTTCAGCGAACGGGCCGCTGCCGCGGGCCTCGTCGTGACCGATCCGGTCACCAAGGCGCCCGCCGCCAAGTCCCTCGGCGTGGCGCTCGCGCATCTCGACGGCAATCAGTGTCCCGACCTCGTCGTGGCCAACGACACCGTGCGCAACTACGCGTTCCGCAACCGTTGCGACGGCACGTTCGAGGAAGTGGGCACGACGCTCGGCCTCGCCTACGACGGTTACGGCAACGCCCGCTCGGGCATGGGCATCGACATCGCCGACGTGCGCGACGACGGCGCGCCGGTCATCGCCATCGGCAACTTCGCGAACGAGATGACGGCGTTCTTCGCGCGGCAGGCGTCGGGGCAATACGTGGACGAGGCGATCGCGGGCGGCATCGGCGCGGCCAGCCGCGCGCATCTGACCTTCGGCGTGCTCTTCGTGGACTACGACCTCGACGGACGCGAGGACCTGCTGACCGTGAACGGCCACGTCGAAGACCAGATCGCCCTCGTGCAGAAGAGCCAGACGCACGCGCAGCCGGCCGGCCTCTACTGGAATGCCGGGCCCGAGGCCGCGGCCACGTTCGTGCCGGTCACCGACACTGGCGCGCTGGCGACGCCGATCGTCGGCCGCGGCGGCGCCTACGGCGACATCGACGGCGATGGCGACCTCGACCTGCTGCTCGTGCCGACGACCGGCACCGTCCGGCTGCTGCGCAACACCGTCGAGCCGCGGCGCTGGTTCCGCCTGCGCCTCGTCGGCACGACGAGCCCGCACGATGCCGTGGGCGCGGTCGTGGAGGTGACCGGCGGCGGTCGCACGCGCCGGCGCATCGTGAGCCCCACACACGGGTATCTCTCGCAGTCGGACCCGGCGCTCACCTTCGGCCTCGCCGAGGGCGAGATGCCCGAGACCATCCGCGTGACCTGGCCGCGCGGCGCCGTGCAGACGCTCTCCGGCGTGCCGCTGGGCCAGACGACGACGATTACCGAGGCGCAGTAGCCGGGGCGGCCGGGCGCGGTGTGCCGCTGCCCTGCCGGATCGTCACGACCGCATCCACGCCGAACGGCCCGAAGCGCTCCACCGCACCGCCGGGCCAGGTGACGTCCACGGTGTCGATGGCCGTCGCCGCGCCAAGGCCCACGTGCACCCGCGGGTCGTTGGCGGCGAGATAGCTGTAGCCACTGCGCACGTCGCGCCGCCAGGTGCGTCCGCCGGCCGTGACGATGAGGCGCGCGCCGAGCGCATCCCGGCCCTGCGTCGTCTTCACCGCGAACTGCGCCCAGTGACCGCGCGCGGCGACGACGTTGCGCAGCAGAGACGGCGCGGCGTCGCGATTGACGACGAGGACGTCCACACCGCCGTCGTTGTCGATGTCGCCGAACGCGGCGGCGCGGCTCGTGGCGACGAGCGAGGCTGTGATGCCGCCCCGCGGTGCGACCTCCTCGAACTTCGCGCCGGCCACGCCACGGAACAGCAGGTTCGGCTCAGCGTACGGATCAGTCGCGAACGTCTCGCCCTGCAGACCCACGCGGCCATTCGCTTCGTAGAGATCGAGCCGGCCGTCGTTGTCGAAGTCCATCATCGCCATGCCGAAGCGCGTGTAACGGCGGCTGGCCACGCGCAGGCCGACCGTGGTCGTCGCATCGACGAAGAAGGCGCCGTCGTTCCGGAAGAACGAGTCAGACTCGGTGTCGAGGTTCATCACGAGCAGGTCGTTGTCGCCGTCGTCGTCGACGTCGGCGGCATGCACACCCATCCCGGCTTTCGGCGCGCCGTCCTGGTCGATCGCCACGCCGCGCGCCAGCGCGGTCTCGCTGAACCGGGCGCCGCCCTGGTTGAGCCACAGGTGATTGGGCGTGCCGTCGTTGGCCACGAAGAGGTCGGGACGGCCGTCGCCGTTCACGTCGTCGGCGATCACCCCAAGGCCGTTGCCGCGGGCCGTCGAGACGCCAGCCGTGGCCGAGGCGTCAGTGAAGGTGCCGTTGCCACGATTGAGGAACAGGAGATCACTCGTCGGCGCGTCGTAGTTCTTCGGACTGCAGAAATCCACGCGGCCGGTGAGACTGAAGCACTGCCGCTCGCGCCCCGGCTCCCACGCGAGGTACCGCGTGACGAAGAGATCGAGATCGCCGTCGGCCTCGGCGTCGAAGAACGTGGCGCTCGTGCTCCAGCCGGATCCGGCCACACCCGCCGTCGCGGTGACGTTCGTGAACACGCCGCGGCCGTCGTTCTGCAGCAGGACGTTTCCGCCGAGGTTCGTGAGATACACGTCCACGTCGCCGTCGTTGTCGTAGTCGCCGGTGGCGACGCCCATGCCGTAGCCGGCCACGTCCACGCCGCTGCCGGCGGTGGCGTCCGTGAAGCGGCCGCGGCCGTCGTTGCGGTAGAGCCGATGCCGCGGTCTGCGGTCGTCGCCCCCGAGCGTGCCGCTCTGCACGAGCAGCACGTCGAGATCGCCATCGCCGTCCATGTCGAAGAGCGCCGCGCCGCCGCCCATGATCTCCGGCAGCCGATAGGTCGAGCCTTCGTGTCCGGAGCGGTGCGTGAAGGTCAGGCCGGCGGAGGCCGCGACCTCCTCGAACCATGGGGCGCCGGACGCGGGCGTGCCCGCCGGCGCGCCGGAGGCGGCCGGGGCCGGCGTGGAGGGTCCGCAGCCACTCGCGGCCGTGGCACACACGAGCAGCCATGCCGCGGCCCGCGCACGCGCCGTGGTCACGACCGTCCCTTTCCCGTGGCCGCGAGGCGCTGCTCCACGTCTGCAAGCCCACTGTGTGTAGGCGCCACCTTGCGCGCGCGGGCCACCCAGCGCGCGGCGTCATCCACGGCGCCGGTCGCGAGCGCCGCCGAGGCGCCGCCGACGAGCGCGTCGCCAAGGAGCGGATCACGGGCCAGGGCCGCGCGATACGCGGTCAGCGCCTGTGCCGCCTGCCGGCGTTCGAGGCGGATGCTGCCGATCCACGCCAGGGCCTTCGCGTCCTTCGGACTGGCGGCGGCCGCTTCGCCGAGCCAGCGCTCGGCATCGTCGAGCGCGCCGCGGCGCCAGGCCACCACGCCGCGCAGGCGCGTCGCGTCGGCATCACGCGGACGCAGTTCCAACGCGCGCGCGGCCAGGCGGTCCGCCTCATCCCAGGCGCGATCGAAGAGATGCGCCGTCGCCAGGTTCATCGTGGCGTCGAAGTTGTCGGGGTGCGCGCGCAGCACGCCGTCGAGCAGCGGGCGCGCGTCAGCGGTGCGCCCGGCGGTGGCGTAGAGGCCGCCGAGGTACGTCGTGAGCTCGCGGTCGTCAGGACGCTGGGCGCGCAGCGCTTCGAGCAGACGGATGGCTTCGGCGTGGTTGCCTTCGAGGCCGAGCGCGGTCGCGTCCTTGAGCATCGCCGCGAAGCCGCGCCGGTAGATGCCCACTTCACTGGCCCACGGGTCCAGCCACTGCGGCTCGCCCGTGGCGCCCGCGGCTGCCGCATCCGCGGCCTCGTCGGTGCGGCCGAGCGCGCGGTACGCGGTGCCGAGAATCTGATAGGCGTAGCGGTCGTCGGGCGCGCGTTCGAGCAGCGCTTCGACCGTGGCGGCAGCGTCCTGCGGCGTCCCCTGCGCCATCTGCACGCGCGCCAGGCCGGTGACGCCGGCCGAATCGGCCGGTGCGAGATTCACCGCCACGCGGAAGGCCGCCTCGGCCGCCGCGAGATCGCCGCGATCGAGCAGCACGAGGCCGCGCCGCCAGCGCGCCGGCACGTAGTCGGGCGACCGGGTAATGGCGTCATCGTAGGCGGCGAGCGCGCCGGCGGTGTCGCCGTCACGTGCGCGCAGGCGGGCCAGGTGATATGGCCAGCGGCCGTGGGTCGCAGGAAGCGTCGCGGCGATGCCGTAGGTGTCTTTCGCCTGCGGCGTGAGGCCGTTGGCCTCGAGCGCCATGGCGAGGCGCCCCCACTGGTCCGCGTCGGTCCGCGCCGCGGTCACCGCGGCGAGCCGTTCGGTGAGCACGGTGGCCACGGCCGGCTCGAGGGTGCCATAGGCGGCGAGCTCCGGCACGGCAGGTCCGCGCTGACACGCAGCAAGGCTGAGCAGAGACGCCGCGACGACGACGAGCGGCAGGCGGCAGACGGAGGACGGCACGATGAACGTTCAGGCTACACCAGCCAGCCACACGGACAGCGCGCCGCGGTGACGGCGCACGACAGGCCACGATCATCCCGACAGACATTCCGCTTGACTTACTACATGTAAGATCGACAATTAAAGCTCTTTGTCTGCATCAACCTTGCCGCGCCTCTCCGCCACCGAGCGGGTGATCCTGGAACTGCTCGTGGAACACGGCGAGCTTTTCGGCCTCGCCATGGTCGAGGCCTCGGGCGGACGCCTCAAGCGCGGCACCGTCTACGTGACGCTGGGCCGGATGGAAGAGAAGGGGTATCTGGACTCGCGGCAGGAGCCGCTGCCGCCGGGCGCCACGGGACTCCCCCGCCGTCTCTACACGCCCACCGGTCACGCGCTGCAAGTGCTCGCCGCGTGGCGCGCGGCCGAGCGTGTGATGGCCGGGCATCTCTCGACGACGGAGGCCTGATGCGGCGACTCTCAGCGCTCGCGCTTCTGCGGTGGACCTCACGGACCTTCGGGGACGACGCGGCGACGCGCGTGTTCGAGCCGCTCGTCGCCGACTGGCAGCGTGAACGCCGGGGCGCACCAACGGTGTCACGCCGCGTCATGCGCGACCTGTCAGGGATGGCGGCACTCGTCACGACGGCGGCGCACATGGCCACGCGGCTCGCCATGCCGTGGCACCTTCCACGCCGCGACGTCGATGCAATCGGCAGGACCCTCATCAGCTATGCCGCCACCGGGCTGGCCCTTGGTCTCGCGCCGTTCGTACTCGTGCCGATCGTGTCTGGCCCATTGCGCCTCGCCTTCCTCGCCAGCATGGCGCCAGCTGTGCTGGCCGTGTCCCTGGCGGTGGCGTTGCTGCCCACCGCTGCCGCCATCGCGCGTCGTTCGCGGGGTGGGTGGCCGACACGCGCACCGTGGCTGCTCACGCTCGTGACCGCGCTGTCGATGGCCGCGCTTGTCGCGCATCTCGGCTGGGTGGTGCCCGCCGTCAACCGCCAGTATCAGGAGCACGCGGTCAGCGGCGGTGCCGGCCGCGTCATCGGCCTTTCCCGCGACGTGAAGGCACTGACGCTGGCGGAACTCGTGGCAGGCCACCCGCCTGCCGGGGTCCATCCGCGGGTCACCGGTCCCGCACGGCGGCACGAGGCCTGGCTGCGCCTCGCCCTGGCAACCGCATGGCCCGCGACGTTCGCGTGGTTCGGGTGGCGTCTCGCCCGCTACCGCCGCTCACTCGGGGTGGCCGCGGTGGCCGGATGGTGGACGCTGGCGTTCATCACCACGCTTCTGGTGAGCTTCGGCGGCCTCGGGGGCGTCATCGTGTCGGCTGGCACGTGGACAGTCGCCGCCGCCATGCTGCGACACGAGACGGCTGCATCTCTTCTGGATGACATGACCACGCCTGCCACCGCCCACGGGAGCGCACGTCGGTGATTCGGGCTGAGCGCGCGCTGCGCCTCGCCCGCCGCTGGTTCGGCCGTGCGGCGGCCAATCGCGTCTTCGAGCCGCTCATCGCCGACTGGCAACATGAGCAGCTCGCCGCGCGCACGTTCGCGGAGCGGGCACGCGTCCAGGCCAGCGGCTGGACTGCCGCTGTGGTTACCCTCGCCAGGCTGACGCTCGAGCCGACCGAGACCTCCCCACGGCGCCTGCGCGTGCTGCGGCAGATTCTCCTCTGGAGCGCGCTCTTCTCGGCGGAGGCCTTCATCCACACGCGCGGCCTGGCGTGGCTACAGGCGGGCGTCTCGGTGCTGGTCTCGACGGTCTCGTGGCTGCCCGCGGTGTCGATGCGCGCGCTGTGGAACAGCCGCCGCTACGCGCACGAGTGGCCGGCGGTCTTCGTGCTGACCATCGCCAGCACCGCCACGGTCCTGGCGCTGACCGGAAGGGTCCAGCCAGGCGTGGCCGTATCGCAAGACGCCGCGCACACCACCGTCGAACTCGTGCGGACGCTGCCTCTTCCCGCACTGGTTGCCATGCAGCCGCCTGACGCGGCGACACAGGCCGCGCTCCGGCGCGAGCAGATGCTGCGCCTTGGCCCCGCCGTGTTCGCGCTGCTGTCCGGCCTGGTCGCCGCCGCTCACATGCGCAGCGCCCCGCGCCGTGGCCGCGCGTCGTCGATGGGGTACGTGTTCGCTGGCACCGCGGCATGCGTCGGGTTCCTGCTGTTCGTGAACACAGCGCGCGGCGCAGGTATCGACCGCTCCGTCGCCATGATGACCGCCACGGCCTTTGTCATGGTGCAGGCGGCGATCCTGTTCATCGGCGTGTGCGAAGCCGAACGCCGGCGACGACGGACCACGGCGCACAGGCCGCGTACGCACAACGAGCCGGCCCAGTGAAGGCCGGCTCGCGTGAGTCGAACCCGAAGACGCCCGCTTACTTCTTCTTCGGGCGGTAGACGTGCGTGGCCTGCCCGAAGAACACCTCGGCCGCCTCCATCACCGTTTCGGACAGTGTCGGATGCGGGTGGATGGTGAGCTTGAGGTCTTCGGCAGTGGCGCCCATCTCGATCGCGAGCACGCCTTCGGCGATGAGCTCGCCCGCGCCCGAGCCCACCATGCCGACGCCGAGGATGCGGCCGGTGTCGGGGTCGATGATGAGCTTGGTCATGCCGTCGGTGCGGTCGATGGCGATGGCGCGGCCCGAGGCCGGCCACGGGAAGCGCGTCACTTCCACCGTGCGGCCCGCCTTCTCGGCTTCCGCTTCGGTCAGGCCCGCCCAGGCGATTTCCGGATCCGTGAACACGACCGCCGGAATCGCCGCCGGTTCGAACACGGCCTTGTGGCCGGCAATCGCTTCAATCGCCACGCGTGCTTCGTGCGACGCCTTGTGCGCGAGCATCGGCTCACCAGCGACGTCACCAATCGCGAACATCGTGGGCTCGGCCGTGCGGCGCTGGCCGTCGGTTTCGATGAAGCCCTTGGCGTCGATCTTCACCTTCGTCCTGTCGAGGCCGTCGATCTTCGAGTTCGGACGGCGGCCGATAGACACGAGCACGTAGTCGTAGGTCTCGCTCGCCGGGGCGCCCTCGCCCTCGAACGTCACGGCGATGCCGCTCTTCGCGGCCACCATGCCGGTGACCTTGGTCGAGGTCATCACCTTCGCGAACGTCTTCTCGATGCGCTGCTGCAGCGGCTTCACGAGGTCGCGGTCGGCGCCGGGCAGGAGCGTGGGCGTCATCTCGACCACCGACACCTTCGTGCCGAGCGCGGCGTAGACCGAGCCCAGCTCGAGGCCGATGTAACCGCCGCCCACGACGAGCAGCGTCTTCGGAATCGCCGGAAGATCCAGCGCGCCGGTGGAATCGAGCAGCCGCGGGCTGTCGACGTTCAGACCGGGAATGCGCGTGGGATGCGAGCCGGTCGCGAGCACCACGTAGTCGGCGGTCACGTCCTGCACGCCGGTCGCCGTCTTCACCGACATCGAGTTCGGCCCGGTGAGCGTGGCGCGGCCCTGGATGTAGGTGATCTTGCGCTGCTTCGCGAGCTGGCCGGTGCCGCCCGTGAGCTTCTCGACCACGCCGTCCTTGTAGGCGCGCAGCTTGTCGAGGTCCACCTTCGGCGTGCCGAACTCCACGCCCCAGTGACTGGCGTGTTTCGACTCATCCATCAGCTTGGCCACGTGCAGCAGTGCCTTCGAGGGAATGCAGCCGCGGTAGAGGCACACGCCGCCGGGGTTCTTCTCCTCGTCGACGAGGGTGACCTGCATGCCGAGGTCGGCCGCGTAGAACGCCGCGGCGTAACCGCCCGGACCCGCACCAAGAACGATAACTGAAGGCATCTGAGGATCTCGTATCTAGCCGCGCAGCGCGAGCGCGAAGGGATTCTCGAGCGCATCCACGACCCAGCGCAGGAAGCGGATCGCGTCGGCGCCGTCGATGAGGCGGTGGTCGTAGCTGAGCGACAGCGGCAGCATCTGCCGCGGCTCGAACTCCTTGCCGTTCCACCTGGGCTCGATCGCGCCGCGCGACACGCCCAGAATGGCCACTTCGGGCCAGTTGACGATCGGCGTGAACGCGGTGCCGCCGATGCCGCCAAGGTTCGAGATCGACATCGAGCCGCCCGACATGTCATCCAGCGACAGCTTGCGGGCCTTGGCCTTGTCGGCCAGCACCTGGATGTCGACCGAGATCTGCGTCAGGTTCTTCTGGTCGGCGTTCTTGACGACCGGCACGAGCAGGCCGTTCTCCGTATCCACCGCGATGCCCACGTTCACGTACTGCTTGTAGACGATGGCCTCGCCGGCCGCGTCCACCGAGGCGTTGAACTGCGGGAAGGCCTTGAGCGCCCCGGCCACGATCTTCGTGAGGATCGAGGTGACGGTGAGGTTGCCGCCGGCCTTCTCCACTTCGGCGCGGTACTGCTTGCGCACGGCTTCGAGGTTGGTGATGTCGGCCTTGTCGAACTGCGTGACGTGCGGAATCGTGTTCCAGGCGTGCGAGAGGTGCTCGCTCGTCTTGCGGCGGATGCCGCTCATCGCCTTGCGTTCGACGGCGCCCCACTTCGAGAAGTCGGGCAACGCGACGGACGCGCCAGACACCGTCGACACGGCACGCTGGCCACCGCCGCCAAGGCTCGCCATCACACTCTTGGTGAACGTCTTCACGTCCTCCTGGCTGATGCGGCCGCCGGGGCCAGTGCCCGGCACCTGATGCAGATCCACGCCGAGCTCGCGCGCCAGGCGGCGCACCGACGGCGCGGCCGGCGCGGCCAGGCCGATCGACGGCGCGGGCGCCGCCGGACGGCTGGCCTGGAACGCCAGCACCTTGTCGTGGCGCTCGGCCGCGGTGTCGGCCGGAGCCGCGTCGGCCATCATCATCGGCCGATCGATCGGGCCATCGGCCTGACCGGGGCCGGAATCATCGGCCGCCGCCATGGCGGCCTTCGCGGGAGCGGGAGCAGCCGGGGCCGGTGCGGCCGCGGCAGGTGCGGCAGCCGCCGGCGCCGCGACGGCACCCGCCGCGTCCTCCAGCACGAGCACGACCTGGCCGGGCTTCACCTTGTCGCCCTGCTTGACCTTGATCTCGGCAACGCGCCCACCCACCGTGGACGGCACCTCGAGCGTG
>JBIKUN010000259.1:0-2782 GCA_044347565.1 Vicinamibacterales bacterium
GCGCGGATGGTGAATCGCATCATGATGACAACTCCCGCCGGTCGGCAATGAAGTAGAGCGGACGCTTCATCGACTCGACGAAGCTCTTGGTGAGGTAGACGCCCACGGTGCCGATGGCGAGGATGATGAGTCCGCCGAGCAGCGCCAGCACGGCCGTGGCGAGGTGGATGGCCTGCAGGGTGCGGTCGGGATCCGGCGGCACCCACAGTGCGCGCGCCAGCACCACGGCGGCCAGGCCGGTGATCGTGGCGCCGAGGATCACCACGAGCTGCAGCGGCACCTCCGAGTAGCCGACGAGCACGTGGAAGGCCATCCGCGCCGAGCGGTAGAGCGAATAACCGCTGGCGCCGCCGGCGCGCGGCTGGTGCTGCACGTCGATGGTCGTCGTCGGCACGCCCATGATGGCCATGATGGCGTTCACGTTGCGCGTGCGTTCGCGATACCCGCGGAAGAGGGTCACGGCGCGGCGCGAGAGCAGCCGGTAATTGCCGACACGGTGGTCGTAGCGCACCTTCACGAAGAACTGTACGAGCGCGTAGAAGAGGCGGGCGAGCGTGCGCTTGAGCAACGCATCCTGACGCCGCAGCCGGCGGGTCAGCACCATGTCGGCGCCGGTCGCGCGGGCGGCGTCGAGCAGGGCCGGGAGCGCGCCGGGATCATCCTGCAGGTCGCAGGCGATGATGGCCACGTGGTCGGCGTCCACCGCGTCGAGGCCGGCCGTGATGGCCACGTGTTCGCCGTAGTTGCGGATGAGGCGCAGCGCCGTCACCCGCGGCGCCGTCGCGAAGCCTTCGACGACCGCCCAGGAGCCATCGGCGCTGCCGTCGTCCACGTAGACGATCTGCCAGTCGTCGGTCAGTGCCGCGAGGGCCGCCGTGAGCCGCCGGTGCAGCTCCTCCAGCGTCGACTCTCCCCGGTAGACCGGCACCACTACGCCCAGCTTCGCCACGCCGGACACTATAACCGCTGGGAACAGGGATCAGCGAAGCAGGACGCGCGCCGAGTAAGATCGCTCGCATGGCGGCCATGCGATATGCGGCGGCGGTTGGAGTGCTCAGCATGATGGTGGGATGCGGCGGCAGTGGAGACTCGGCGGCCCCGGGGGCGGCGCGCACGGTGGCACCCTACGGCGCCTGGGCCTCGCCGCTCTCGGCGGCGCGGGCCACGGCCGGCGCGCTGCGCCTCGGGCAGATCGCGGTGGACGGCGACGACGTCTACTGGCTCGAGGGCCGGGCCTCTGAAGGCGGCCGCAACGTGCTCGTGCGTGCGTCGGCGGGTGCTCCGCCGGTGGACGTCTCGCCGCGCGACTTCAACGTGCGGAGCCGCGTGCACGAGTACGGTGGCGCCGCCTACACAGTGCACCAGGGCACCATCTACGCCTCGAACTTCGCCGACCAGAAGCTCTACACCTTCAGCGCCGGCCAGGCGCCGAAGGCGCTCACCCCCGAGGGCTACTTCTACGCGCAGTGCCGCGTGGACGCGGCACGCAAGCGCCTGCTGTGCGTGCGCGAAGACCACACGAAGGGCGACGCGCAGCCACCGGCGGCGATCGTGGCGATTCCGCTTGGCGCCACGGCGCCCTCCGCGGGCGTCGTGCTGGTCTCGGGCGCGGACTTCTATTCCGACCCCGTGCTGAGCCCCGACGCCACGCGCCTCGCGTGGCTGCAGTGGGATCATCCGAACATGCCGTGGGACGGCACGTCGCTCTTCCTCGCGGATCTTGATGCCCGGGGCATGCCGACATCGCCGGTGCGTATCGCCGGCGGGCCCGAGGAGTCGATCTTCCAGCCGTCGTGGTCGCCCGATGGCCGTCTCTACTTCGTGTCGGATCGCACCGGCTGGTGGAATCTCTACCGCCAGCAGGGCAGCGTGTCGGAACCCGTGCATGCGATGCCGGCGGAGTTCGGCAAGCCGCAGTGGGTGTTCGGCATGACCACCTACGCGTTCCAGTCCGACAATCGCCTCGTCGTGACGTGGACCGAGCAGGGCCGCTGGCGCATGGGGCTGCTCAACCTGGAACCACGCCGGCTGGAACGGCTCGACCTGGCGCTCGATCCGCTCGACGCGCTGGTCTCGACGTCGCGCGCGGCGTACTTCGTGGGCGGCTCGCCCACGGAAGGACCGGCCATCACGCGCGTGAGTTTTGGTGGCGTCGAAGCCGAGATCCTGCGCCGCTCGCGTGAAGACGCGCTCGAGTCCGCGTACGTGTCGGCGCCGGAAGCCATCACGTTCGACAGCGCCGGACAGGAGACACACGCGTTCTACTATCCGCCGGTGAATCCGGCCTTCGAGTCACCAGCCGGGACGGCGCCGCCGCTGCTCGTGCTGAGTCACGGCGGGCCCACCGGCGCCACCGATCCCGTGTTCGACCCCGAGGTGCAGTTCTGGACCACGCGCGGCTTTGCCGTCATCGACGTGAACTACGGCGGCAGCACCGGCTACGGACGCGCCTACCGCAAGCGTCTGAACGGCCAGTGGGGCATCGTGGACGTGCGCGACGCGGTCAACGCCGCGAAACATCTGGTGGCGGCGGGCAAGGCCGATCCGGCGCGCCTCATCACGCGCGGCGGCAGCGCCGGCGGCTACACGACGCTGGCGGCGCTGACCTTCCACGACACCTTCAAGGCGGGTGCGAGTTACTACGGCATCAGCGATCTGGAAGTGCTGGCGAAGGACACGCACAAGTTCGAGTCGCGCTACATGAACTCGCTCGTCGGGCCGTATCCGGCGATGCAGTCCACCTACCGTGAGCGGTCGCCCATCCACTTCGTGGACAAGCTGA